>DATMWV010000105.1:0-6131 GCA_035562195.1 Thermoplasmatota archaeon | reverse complement strand
TGATGCACTAGAAAAATTTCAGAGATGGCTTGGTCAAAACCTTCAGTTTCTCCCTCAGATTGGGAATGACCTTGGGGAGCGGATGAAAACCTGCTTTACCGATGTGTTTACAAAAGGTTTCCAAAAAGCGGTTCTCATGGGAAGCGACAGCCCAGACCTGCCAAAGGAATATATCAAACAAGCTTTCGACACCTTAGATACGAAGGATGTAGTGCTTGGTCCTGCGGTTGATGGGGGGTATTATCTCATCGGATTTCGAACAACGACGTTTACGACAAGTGTATTTGAAGATATCCCCTGGGGAACTCAGATGGTTTTCCAAGAAACCATGATGAAATTAAAACAAACGTCCCATACTGTTGGTCTTTTACCTGTTTGGAGTGATATCGATACATTGACGGATGTGAAAAACCTCATCCATCGAGCAGAAAATACATCATTTAAATCCTCAAAGACGATGACGTATATACAGACCCATCACATTGGATTGGAGAGTAACAATGGAGAAAAATCAACCACCTAATCATACAGGAGTATTTCTCGCTGATAAAAAAACTGGGTTACTCTATTCGCTGTATCTAGCGATCGGGAGTGTGTCATTATTTGCCTCCATGGTCGCTTTGAATACCGCATATCAAGGATATATCTGGAGCTATTCAAGTAGGTACATTATCAATTCGTTCACATTGGCATTTGCCTTATTCGTATCTGGAGCATTGCTTATTGTCGCATGTTATAAACTTCAACAAAAAAGATCATCTGCTCGCCTTTTTGGTTTTGCGGGGCTTGGGTTTCTTCTAGGGTATTCATTCTTCATTCTGATTATTGATCGTTATATCGCCTATACCCTTGTCTATATGATTATGTTACTCGTTGTTTTCATTTTAATCTTAATTGGGGCAGTGTTCTTCTTCTTCAAAAAACGTCTCTGATCAACTCTGAAAAACATTTCAATTACCGAAACAGTCGTTTGAACACAAGGAAAACAATTAACACGAAGAAATCAAACAGAACGACAGTACAGACAATCGCGTCGCGTTCTTCATCTAATGGCACGGCATTTTCGGTAAAAATATTGTCTTGTACAACAGTATGATACTCAGGGGATGGCGTATGCAATCCAACATGGTCTTGGTTGAAGGCATTGCCAATCACCTGGTTATCGTAGGATTCACGGATATTGACACCGGTATCTCTGTTCCCGGAAAATGTGTTATTCTGGATAGTATTGTTGTTTGAGAACTCGTACAACCCGAATCCATTGACTGGATTATTCTTGATAACATTACGTAGGAGCCTGTTGTTTGACGCATGATTGAAATAAATCCCACAGCGTCCATTGTCGTAAATCATGTTATTGACGATAAGGTTGTGACTTGTCGCATACCCAAGCTGCATGCCATAGAAATTATCGGTCAGGATGTTATCTGAAATCGTGTTATTATCTGAGATGATAAACACACCAGCATAGGGAAATTTCATCTCGCTGTGGATAATCGTAAAACCTGAAAGTGTACTATTCCCTGCCGTAAGTGTGACGACGTATTGTTCATTCCCCCCATCAAGAATCGTACTTTGATTATTTTTACCAATAAGATGAACAGGTTTGGAAATCATCAACTGCTCATGATATGTTCCTGGAAAAACATACACAGTGCCTCTAGTGGTGATGGTGTCTAATGCATCCTGAATCTTTGAATAATTCCCTGGTCCGCTCCCGCCGACATAAAGTGTTGGTAAAAGAAGTTCTTCACTTCTTGCAAAGTGTGAAGTAAAAGAAAAAAGACAGAAGAAGGTAAGGATACCGACCCCAATCATACTTGTTTTCTTCATAACAATTGATGCACGATATCAAAGGTGGGGAACTAATAGTTTTTGGCACGCATAAGTTTTAAGTCCTCACCATGTTTTACCGACATGTTGTAAGGTAAGACCATGACGAAAACAACCGTTATTCTACATAGTGATTCCCTTGGGCGAGGAAGCGATGAGTTAGGAAAAACAATGACAGGAGCGTTTCTCCGTAAACTCTGGGCGTCTGCAAAAAAACCTGATACGATTATTTTTTATAACTCAGCGGTGTATTTGCTAACCGATAAGTCATCGGTGCAGGATGCATTGACTGGGCTTTCCAAGGCAGGGGTGGATCTTGTTGCTTGCCAAACCTGTATTGGTTTTTATGAAATCGAAAAGAAAATCGTTATCGGCCGAATCGTTGATATGACTGAAATCGTCTCGATTTTGATGAAATCAGATACGGTGATTACTCCTTAAACCACTTTGTTATATAACAAAAAGCCTTGTATGTGTCTGTCTATTTCTGATATTTCCTGTTGATTTTGTGCTTTTACCCCCCCATTACTTAAAAAGAATATTTATATAAATAGATAACAATACTATTATGTCACTATGCTATCGACACCTCAGTGGAAAATTCTCAAGATAGCAGTCGCTCTCCTCCTCATTTCTTCTGTTGGAATCCAGATGGTATCCGCTGAGGAGTACCTTCAAACGAACATCGATACATTACCCTATAAACAAGAAATCACAGTTCCTCTTGACACGAGCAAAGAAATCGCGAAGTATCAACCAATCGATATGCGGATCTCGTTTGATAATCTCTGTTGGGGGACAAACGAGACAATCCATTCGATCCGTGTTGGGGTAGACGACGGGTCAGGACTACAGGAAATCGAATCACAAATCTATGACATTGAATCCTCCGATGAAACGCATATCAACTCATGCAGCCTTGTGTTCTTAATCCCTGAAGGAGCAACAGGAAAAGAAAAATACTATGTCCTATATGATTCGAAAGAAACAGAACCAGCAAATTACCCGAAACATGTGTCCGTCGAGGATACCCATTATTTTTATGAGCCGATCCCTGGTCAAAAAATAGATTTCGATTATTATGGCATGAGACAAGAAGGATTTGTCATCTATGCGATAATCCAGAACGGCCAGCTGCTTGGCAATCCAATCGGGTTTTCCACTATCAAGTTAAAACCAAATTCCACCGCGGTTGAAACCTTTAATTTCGACCAGTTAGGAAATTTCGATTTCCGCTATGGTGTACTAGGAGAACCTGATTATGCAGGTACCGCATGGTCCACTGAGATTAAAAAAACTGTGCTGGTGGAGGGAAATCTGATGGCTCGGGTGAGATTAGAATGCATCAGCCCTCGTGGCGATATCCAGTCAGATAATATTTATACATATTATTATAGTCCGACGAATGCAAAACGAATATTGATTGATGCTCATCATGAAATCCTCAAATCAATCGCCATTGATGAACCGTCAGTATTAGATGGTGTCTATGCAGGGATAAGTTCTATTAAATCCCGGAGCGCATCGATAGAGAAAATGAACGTAGGAGACATATTACCAACAGTGTATGTTTTTACGGAAGAGAATGTAGTCCAAGAGTATTCCGTACCTCAGAACCCTGAGAGCATCGAACGTGAGCTGGTGCTTTCTACCCAGGACGATGTAGACCTAGGTTCGAAGGGCTGGGTCTGTCTTGGTGATGTGACCTCAGGCAAAGTCCATGGGCTCATTTTTGATTCGACCACAGGGATTACCGACGGACCAGAGGATGGTGTTCAAATCAAAGTATTTTCGAAGCAGAACATCAAATTACCAGGACTTGAAGCGGATACAGGAAATTTGTATCTCACACGAAATGCCTATGAAAACGGTAACCATCAGACGACACTTGATCAGGGAAAAATCTATGAGTATAAGGTAGAGTTTTTGACTGTTGAGACCGGTGGATATACAAGAATCGATGAAGAATCCACCGTCTATCAAAATGTGATAAAAAATATTCCAGTATTCCGGGGAAACGTCACCGGGGGGGAAGAACAGAAGGAACGTTTTACATTGACAGTCTATGCTCATTTTGCTCGATCGGCCCCGTTAGGATCATTGTTTTCCGCAGCGTTAGGCAAAAACGTCTCTTATATCTATGCGGAGCTGTATCAGGATGACAGTTTTCGTTCATCGGGCTCCGTTGGTCGTCTTTCTCTTGGGTCGATTTCATTGAATATGACAGGAAAGAATCTGCGGGAGAAGCTCCAGATGGTTCTTGGGATTTTTGATTGGAAAAACCTTTCATTATTTAAGAAGATTCGATTCCCAGACCTGGACCCTGGAGGATATCTTGTGAAAATCTTTCGGGAGAACCCGAGATTTGCCAAAGAGCGTCAGTACATTGGTTTTGCTCTGGTGAATCTTACCAAGGACACTGCTATCAGGGTCAGGTGTCGACCGCAGGGTGCCATCGCTATTTCCCTAACCGATCAGGAAAAACAAGGGGTGGAGAACGTCCGATGCGTCTTGGAAATCGACAATACGACTATTGCAGAGGCAGTAACAGATTCGGAGGGAAACATACGTCTCTTTGCCCCGTGTTATTCTCTGAAACCGTATCAGTTGAAGATCTTTTATCAAGGTTTTTTAATCGAAGAAGAACAGGTCAGGTTGAACAGCGTACGTCGATTCATCGCTATGAAAAAATCGTTTTCCCTTGAGCGGTATGGTCTTTCTCTGACGGTCACAGACAATTGGGGTTTTGCTCCTGCCGTTGAAGTGAATCCTACACTTATCAGTAGTGAGATGGCTGATGCGACCACCATTCGAGGAGAAAGCATGGAAGAAGGAACATATGGTTTCAGCAATCTTCTTCCGGCATCGTATCATCTGAGTCTGAGTTATAAATCATTTCGACTCGAGCAAGATGTTGCTTTAGATCAAACAACAACTCTTACGGTGGTGTTTCCTGCAGAATTTGCTCTTGATCTGTCGATCTTCAACTCCTATGCAGACCGGCTTTCGAATGGTGAGATATCCATTCAGAGAAACGGAAAAACAGAATCGACTTCCATACAGCAGAATGGGACTGCGATAACATCGATACCACCAGGGGATTACGAAATCCTTGTTCACGCGAATAACGAAAATATCGCACAGCAACAGATACAGGTGCGGGGAGATAAAAAAATGGATATCATCACTTCGCAAGGTTCTCTGCTGCATACTGTGATGTTCTATCTTGGCTTTCTTTTCTTGATTGGTACGTTAGGGTTTCTTGTATGGAAACGCCAGTTGGTCGCTGGTGTAAAACTCATCACTATTGGTCTGCTTATCATTGCACTGGTGTCCCCTTGGTGGGTGTTAAGTGGGGAAACCAGCACGGTGTCAACAACGACTAATACCATGGTCATTCCTCCTAAATTGATCACCTTGACGAAATCATCGAATGCGACTGGGGGAGAAATCAGCGCAGTCCCTGACGAAGTTACGATGGTATTAGGGCTTTTATCCATGCTAGTGGGTGTTGCCTGTCTCATGATCTTCATCAGTCTCATAATAAAGAAGAAACTGCGGAAAACAACCGTGATCATATCAGTCCTCAGCATCGTTGTGATACTTCTCACGTTGGTTGTTTTTTATTATGCGTTAAGTCAGTTGACGCAAGTGGGCGTCGGCAGTTTCATGGGGAGTGGTACTCTTGATGTCACTATCCCTGGACAATCGGTACAAACAGCAGTACCGTGCGCTTGGGGCCCTGGCATCAGTTTTTATCTTCTGATTGTATCGTTTGTTCTCTTGGTGTTTACGTTGTTTATAAAAAGAATCAAGGCTCGGTTCCCTCGTAAATAATGATAGGGGAAAAAAACGATTATTTTTCTAAAAGAATACAGATATCTATTGAAGAGAGAGATATATTTAAAAGTACGAGCTTAATCTGGTTTGGCCAATATCATATCACATGCGGGTATGATCTAGTGGTTATGATATTAGCTTCCCAAGCTAGTCACACGGGTTCGAATCCCGTTACCCGCATCAAACTCTTTTTTAAGATACAATCCATTCTCTACAAAAGCAAGGTATTTCCTCAGTTCAATATCAACAAAGGAACTGATGTTAATTTCTTTTTCACGAGCGTTCTTCAATAAATCCTTGCGTATTGTGATAGTAATTCTTGTTTTCTCCATGAATCTCCAGCATAATCATTTGAACTACCCCGCTCTCATCATTCCTTTTCATCAATACCGCCAAATAGAAAATTTTTTAAAAAAAAAATTATAATTACGTTTAAATAAATGAACACCATGTAGTTA
>DATMWV010000104.1:0-5538 GCA_035562195.1 Thermoplasmatota archaeon | reverse complement strand
TATTTTTGTACTCCGCATCGGGTTTTTCATTCTTCAAAAAAAAGCGTATAGGCTGGAATCGTATCCTCCTTCGCTGCCGTTTCCCATTTCCCCTGCATCGTCGCACAGCCAAAGCATGAGGCGATGATAGCAATAACAAGAATTCTAAAGATTACTTTATTCATCTCATACCCCTCCTCTAATCTAATCCATTACGTTCTATCAATATTATCCGGTAACGAGTATATTAATGTAGATTGCTAGCCGGTCAGAAAGGCCTGTCAGGCCTTGCGTTCGGCTTGAAGAGAAGACCGCTAATTTTCTCCCAATAATTGGACGAGATTTTCGAACAGAGATTTTTGAATAAAATCGGGTATTTCAGATTTTATTATATTCAGCGCATGGAAAGGGGACATTTTCACCCTATAGGGTCGGTCCGTGGTCAAGGCGTCGTACATGTCCACTAGCGCGCAGATTCGAGCATACACGTGGATCTCCCCCCCATAGAGACCGTACGGGTAACCGCTGCCATCCACTCTTTCATGATGCTCCAGGATGATCAACTTGCACTCAGTGGTCAACTGGTTGACATCATTCAAGATGTTGAACCCATAAAGAGGATGCCTGCGCATTGCCTGTAATTCGTCAAAGGTCAGCTTGCCTTCTTTATTGATGATGGCGGGATCAATCTTTATTTTTCCCAAGTCGTGCAGGAAAAAGCCGACTCCGAGCTCCCGCAGATTGTGACGATCCGAATTGCCGAAATATTTTTTGGCGAGAAGCAGCGACAGAACGCCAACGTTCACGGAGTGCGTGTAGGTATACATATCGTGGTCGGATATCGTCAGAAGAAACGTGTTCAGTTGATCCCCATCCAGAATGCAGTCGATGACTTCGTAAAGACTTTCGCGCGCCTCACGGAGCATCACTTCATCGGGGGTTTTCTCCATCAGTTTCTTCATGATGATCTTCGAAGCCGATTTGACCGCGTAGGCCTTGGATTCCTGGGGAATGGCGCGATCCGTGAGCGCTTCCATCAGCTCCGATGAAATCATCTCTCGATCTGCGGATTCCTTCACATTCTCCGAGAAGATGTTCTCCGCCAATTTAGGTCTGGCAATTTTGCTCTTTGTAAGATCGACCGGGATCTGCGAAATTCCGGTCGCCGAGAGCCAACGGATATCTCGCTGTGAGCTCACGACGAACCGACTTCTGACAAACGGGTGTTTGAACCATGAGCCCGGGATAGTAACGTACATTCCGACTTTCAGTTCCCCGACGGGGACCATCTCCTGCATAAATCCTCTTATAGAAGACCAGTTCAGGATAACTCGATTTGCTTTTCACTCCGGCAGGACGCAATCCGCACCGCGAGCCATTCACGCAGCGTTTAAAGGATTTTCCAAATCCCTTCTGCTCGCCCGGAGACACCTCTTTCCTGATTGCCGATAGCAGTGATCTTCACTTCACGGCCTGCCACGACAAACTCCAGCCTATAATCACCGGCATCCGTGTTCACAGATGTGATAATGCCTGCAAGATTGTTTGGATCCGCCTCTGGATTCATCAGCTGGATCGCGTATTGATTCGTGAGCCTAGCTTTCCCCTCTGCCACCGCCTGCCCGGCGGCCTTGTTTGCGGCGTCTTCCGTCAGGCCGATAAAACTCGGCGCTGCCACGGCGCCCAGGACACCGAGAATGATCATGACAGCGATAAGCTCGATGAGAGTGAAGCCCTTTTGGTTCATAGGATTGCTCACGACTCCTTGTGTTCCGCTATCCCCTCGTGAGCACAGAGGATGCCATGCCTGTTTCCTGGGGCTCATCGCGATTTATACACGTAATATTAAGATCTTATCGATCTCAGCCCTGAATGACGGATTAAAGGGGCGTGACCGTGCTGTGCCACTCCGGCCCGGTGAATCGTCGAATACGCAATCAAATTATGGAGAAGTGCAAACCATTCCATTTTGGAAGAGGTCAAGGTGGAGCAGCGGAGTTGTCGGATGTCGAAGTAGATATGCAGATGGGTTTCTTTTTCTCGCCCTATTTCTTCTGGTTAGTGGGCACGAAGAGGCGGTACCCAACCCGTATCGGCAACATTCCAATATGGATTCCTGATTCAAGTAGCTGATATTGAGCAATATTTTATAAATGGTATGCCAAAGTGGATCGATCGGCTGGATTGGAGGCGGGTCATATACAAACTGATATAAATCGATAACTATTCGGATATTAAAGTGATTATTGAAAAATAATTACGGTTAGCCCAGTGGAACAACTCATGCCTTAGTGACAGCCGAAGGTACACACAATATTTCAGGACATGAGGGCTCAAACAGCATGTATCCATCGTTTACTTAACCGAGAGGATTCCAGGCGCTCAGAGCTTTCTGTCATCTGACATGGAGAATGTGATCGGAGAAAAATATTGCAATAAGCATAATCTGATCGTGCTTGAAAACTCGGCCGACGAGATCAAGATCGTGCTGGCAAAAGAGAGCCTCTTCTGCATCGATGAACTGAGGAATGTCCTGCCGAAGGAAAAGGAATCAATGCCATGCTGGTTGAAAAAGAAGAAATTCTGAGAATCTTCACCAGAAGCTATGATCTCTTTGGCATGAATCAGTGCCATTGACAGAACAGTCTGAATATTCGCCAGAGGTGATAAAGATGTCCTATTTGAAAATTTTAGATGTCAACGTCAATTTTCTGAGAGTTGCTGCCAAGAAGGATTTTTCGGCTGAACTGGACCTTGAAATAGAAAGCAAACTTGCCAGCCTGGACGACGTGGAAGGGCTACCCTATGATAAGCGTGACATCATTCAATTAATAAGCTCTATCGAGACCGATAAAGTTAGATTCGTGAAGGGAGAGATCAGCGCAAAACGGCTTTATTGCGCCGTGGATTATTCTCTCAGTCGGTTCAAGATAAAGCATCCCGAATTTGATCATCTGAAAGATCCGGCTATGAGTATCTACTTTTCATGAGGCCCATGAGACAACGAGCCAATGAAGCTCTGAAAATGCCAGCGAAGTATGGAGACGCCATGTAAGGGCATTAACCTTCCCGTGTGCAGTAGGTTTTAACACTCGCGGATGCTTTCTCAAGTTTGGAACGCGAAGGTATCGAGCCGCAAACAGCCATTTGCTAGACATTTTATTCTTGCGAGAGGAGGCAGTTAACATGGAAGGATCAATCCAATTATCGGTGCTCATCCTAGCCGGGGTGTGTCTTGCTGCCATCCCAATGGCGGCTGCAGTGAATACCCTGAATCGGATGCTACCCATGCATAGGGGCTCTCCGGCCATTGCTGAGTCGGCGGGGAATACGCCTACAGGTGAGTTGGATGAGGAAATCTTGCATTACATCACACCGCAGAGGGCCATGCGTACCCTGAGGTTTTTACTGGCGGCCGGTGTGCTCACGCTGACATGGGCTGCTTTTGGTTGCCTTGTCGTCATTCTTGTGGTTTCCGGATAAGTCAACCGTACCGATCCCACACTGTTGCGGTATTTATTACTCAATCAAGAAGGAAAGAAGAATCAATGCAATGCTGGTCGAAAAAGAGAAAATTGTCAGTCTGTTCACGAGAAGCTACGATCTTGTTGGCGCTAAAACTGTCGATGATGAGAATTGTCAAAGTGGTCAGAAGGGTGAAAGAGCCGCTAGTGAAAATTCGGATCGGTGCTTACCCCAAATATTTCTTTGCTAGATGATGAATTAACTTCCTCGCGTCGAACTCGTCATATCTCCGAGGTCACGTTATCAGGACCAGTCATCACTTTTGAAGTAGCTTTTGAGAACGTCTATGATAAGGGCCTCATTGGTGTTCGATGGAATCGTTTCTCCGGAATGATGACGAATCTCGAAGTACTTGCGAAGAACCTTACGATTGCATTCCTTCCCGAATCGCCGCTCACAATCTTTTGCATAACAACATGATCACCGTAGCTCGTGGCAAGCCTCCATGAATCACGCAAATTATCCCTGATCAGTATTCACTAAACGAGTAAGGATAAACAATACGACAAAGGTTTGATTTTAACGTTGAAATCACCTAGCGCTGGGTATGTACACATATTGCTGGGTTCTTGATTTAACCATTCGCACTCACCAAAATCCACTATCCCAAAACGACCACAATTGGCTAATCATTTGAAATTCTAATCAATTAAATTTCTCCCCTCCAGATTGGCACAGTTTCATGAGGCGTTGGCCGCCTAACGGATTACCCTATCTGGCTGATTTAATTGACTATGTGGACGCACGCATGTTTGGCACATCCGATGCCATTGATGAGCTCAAGTCGGACGAAAATAGGGGGGACACGATAATGCGCACTTCGCAGACTACAAGAAAACCTCATCACGGACTCTACATCATGCAGCAAATTGAAGAAGTGATCGTCTCAGGCACCGCCACTGAACCGGTGCCTGAGATAAACAGAGGACTGACCGGAAAAGCCATTCATGTCGTCGGCCCTCGCAGGTTTGAGAATGAATTGTTGGTGAGCTTTATCGGAAAAGAGACGGGTGCGGTTAGCATTTTGACTGATTTCAACAGCGTCGAAGGCTATCTCGTCGATACTGTCGAGGAGCCAACTCGGCTCTTTCTGATCGATTATCGGGAGCCACGGCTCCAGGAAATACTCAAACAGGCTTCCCTCAACGGAAACGGCTCGTCCCTGGCCCGGCGTCTCATCTCGCTGTTTAACTCCGGAAATGAAAAAGTCGCCGGAAAGCGGAAACACGCAAAAAGCGCCTGTGGAGTGCTCTTCAATTGCGATTCCACCACGACCCTACTTAACTGGATGTGCCGTCTTTTCAATGGAGCCAACAATCCGGAAAACGCTTTGTCTGGATCCATAGAAACCGCCAAAGAAACCGCAACCGCATGTCCACTTACGTGGAGGGAACTGCAGCTCCTGATGCTGATGACCGAGGGGCTCAGGAACCGGGAGATAGCGGGGCGGATCGGGATCAGCAACCACACCGTTCGAACCCATCTCTATAACAGCTTCGGAAAGATCGGGGTAAGGAACCGAATCGAAGCATCGGGTTGGATCGAAGCCCACATCAGTTTCGTATTCCTTCTGATTTAAGGTGATATGGGAAGTCACGATGCACACTTCGCAGACTACAAGAAAACCCCATCATGGACCCTGCATTTGCGACGACTGCGGAAAGAACATGCAATGGAAGGGAATCGACTGGTGCATCACGAATAACGGCTATCTGCTCTGCTCTTTATGCATACGCACATGGGTCAGGGAAAAAAGGTATCACAGGGAGATAAGAGAGCAACCCACGCCACTCTGGAAATTAGCCGCCGTGGCATAAAGACAATGACTCTGCATTCTAAGGATTTCATAGAAATGGAGGCAAACGCTAAGGACAGGTAATACGATGGGCGGATTTGTTTGTAGATTCTGTAACTGTGACTCCGAGGGTGATAATGGTTCCTTGTCGCTGGAGATCAGCATCCGCAATCGAATAATTATCGTCTACGTTTGTCATGATTGCTACTCTCATCTTTCAGGCAGTGCCATTATTCGAT
>DATMWV010000103.1:0-10174 GCA_035562195.1 Thermoplasmatota archaeon | reverse complement strand
AGAATATACAACGCTGCAGCAAACGCCTCAAGCGTACTCAACTGATACGGTTTTCCATAGTTCACCGGATTTGCTGCCAGTAAAAACGGTAACGCACGAGGCGTCATCCGCGTCTCAAGAGATTGAAAGGTCTGTTCAGCGGTTTTCCACGAACAATCCAACGCAACAAGACCATGTTTTTGAGCAATAAGAACATCTTCACGCGACAGGCTCTTTTCTGCAAAGGGATCTAAAAGGATTGCATGATACGGTAATCGTCGGATATCTTTCTGGAGTGTCGCAAACCCGAACCGATGCAATTTCTTTGCAGTACATTTCTTCGGATCATCTTGATTCGTATGGAACACAACAAGTCTTAATGATTTTTTCATTTTGAAATCCTCACATCAATAACCACATGAGTAATCCTAGGAGCATACGATTTGATCTCATTAACCTTAAGGACCTTAAAAGAACGATCAAAAAACTCTGCCACCTTCTCAATATGTGAAAAAGATAGCCCCGGTATCAATCCAGTAGGAACCAAATCATGGTAATGAAGAACCCCCACATGATTTTTCAAACACTCAAAAGCAACCTCTAAAAAATCCTGAGGTTTTTTCAGATATCCAAGAATCACACGGTCCGCACAATCCTTAGGCGCGATCACTCGATTATCACCTAAAAGTGGTTCAACAATACCACTGACATGGTTCAACACAATATTATCACATAAATAATCAAACGCAACCGGGTTTATTTCACAAGCGACTATCTTCTTTGGTCTGCTGAACATCGCTATCGGCAGCGTAAAATATCCGATTCCTGCAAATAAATCAACCACCGTCTCATTCACCTGTGAGATAGTTGCCATCCGTAACCGCTCTGCCATGTTCCCGGAGGAAAACATAATCTTCTGCGGGTCAATCTTATAACGAATGCCATTCTCGACATGAACTGTTTCGGTTCTCTGTGACCCAAAAATCACCTCGACCATAGGCTTTCGATAGACACCTGAAATCCCCCCACAGTCATTCAACGTCGTCATACAATTAAGACCCTCGGCATATGCCTTCCCAATGATCTCCTTGTACTGATTTAACTCTTCAGATAATTTAATCACCACAACAGTACCGATTTTTTCCCATTTGTTCGGAAGATACTGCACCCGCTCAGAAGGAATAAGCAAAGATACAGCTTTTTTGATACTCTTGAAAGGCGTCTCTTGCATCTTCCCCTCTTACATAGTTCTCCCCTATAAAACTTCATCCATCATCCTCCAACAACTCTATGTACTGTACATCGTATTCGCAGACTGAATGGCGGAGTTATTTCCTTATTCACCACGACAAAATCAAAACGACATCATGCAGGTAATCACAGATGCATTAAGACAAAGGAAACAGTTTATCTTCGAATCAGGGACGGGTTCAGGGAAAACCATCTGTGTGCTTGCTGCAGCGCTCACCTATGCATTGGACCATCAGAAAAAAATCATCTACACAACACGGACGAACGCACAACAACAACAAGTCATCCATGAACTTCGGGCGATACAAAAAAAAGCACAAGATAAAAGAATCTACGGCGTCGGGATGCAAGGCCGCGGAAACATGTGTCTGCTCGCACGTGAAAACCCGGAGATCCAGAACGGCAACTCAGAGGAGCTCTCAAGATTCTGCTCCTATCAAAAAAAACTCGCGGTCTCAGAGAAAAAAAAAGGATGCAGCTACTATCGAAATTACCTTGGAGAAAAAGACCGTGTTGAGACAATTATGGAATGGGCACAGAAACACCTGCCAACCGCAGAAGAATTCACCGACGCTTGCGAAAAACAAGCAATCTGTCCCTATGAGATCAATAAACTCATGGTCCATGACGCCCTTGTCGTCGTCGTTCCCTATGTCTACGTGTTTGACAAATCGATACGCATCAAGCTCTTCGACTGGCTTTCCATCTCTGAAGACGATGTCATCCTTGTGATCGACGAAGCACATAATCTTCCAGATTATCTCCGAGAGCTTTTCTCATCGGAACTCAGCACCTGGATGCTCAACAGCTGCCTCATGGAAGCAGACCAGTTTGGAAACCCCTCACTTGCAGATGGGAGAATCTCCGTGACCGCTTTTTGTAAAGAACTCATAGATATCGTCACAGTCCTGCGCGATACCTACGTCTATGGGGTACTTGAAGGAGGTATCCGAAGAATCAATCCAGACAAAAACGATGCACTCATCCCTTCTCATGAGCTTGAAATAGAACTCCTCTCCCGTCTAAAAACAACGAGTAAAACATTACGAGATATCATCAGTGACCTCTATGCATATGGGGAAAAAATCCAGGAGTATAAACAAAAAGACGGAAAACTCCCCCGGTCCTATCTTCACAATCTTGGGGTGTTCCTTGGTTTTTGGACGACGATAGAAATGGACCAATACATCAAACTTATCATCGATACAGGTCAAGGAAAAAACCCTCGGGTAGAAGCCTATTGCCTTGATCCATCCATCGGAACAGACATCCTCAAAGAAGTCCACTGCAGCATCCATATGTCTGGAACACTTGAGCCATTAGATGAATATCGTGACTCCCTTGGTCTTCCAATAGAAACACGAATGGCATTGTATCCATCGCCATTTCCTCCAGAGAACCGGAAGATTTTTTTTGTCAGTGATGTCACCACAAGATATGATGAGCTTACGAAAGACAAAACCATCGTCCCTCAGATGTGGAGATACGTCAGCGAAATCTGTAACAGATTCGAGAAAAACACCATGGTCTCCTTCCCTAGTTATAACACACTTGCGATGTTTCAGAAAAACGGGTATTTCGCGGAAATCCAACGATGCCTGTATATCGAAGAACAACATATGTCACAATCAGAGCTGATGGACCTGGTCACTGATTTTAAATCCTGTGGCGATGGAAATGGGAATAGTGCTGCACTTTTCACGGTCATGGGCGGACGAATCAGCGAAGGAATGGATTTCCCTGCAGAACAACTCGAGATAGCGGTCATAGTTGGTATCCCTTATCCTAAACCAACGGCACGCCAACGTGGTTTACAAAACTACTATGATCAAAAGTTCGGGAAAGGATGGGAATACACCGTACAGGCACCTGCTGCACGCAAAATGCTACAGGCAATCGGCCGCTTGATTCGCAATGAAAACGATCGAGGTGTCGCAGTCATCCTTGATAAACGAGCAGCGAGATTTCATCAGTACATAAAAGAGATGAGAGAATCACGAGACCTGCTGCATGATATCAGTGTGTTTATGAATCAATAAAATTTTTTTAGAAAAAGGGAAAAGATAGAACCGAAAGAATCAGAGTTATCGTGGAAGCAGGTCAGGGATCCCATCAGTGATAGGGTATGTACACTGACAATGGGCGCAAGAAAAAGAACCAGAAATGATATCTCCTTTTTCCTCTTTTTCAACAGAGAGAACAAGCTCTCCTTTACAGGTAGGACAGCAGAGGATTTTAATGATTTCTTTTTTCATATTACTCACCGTTCATCAGTAATCACCTAAAAAGATTGCTCGCTTTTTCCCGACATCTGAATCATATACAAACGTCCATTCTTCATCAGTGAGTTTCTTAGCATCCGCAATCATCTGCAGGTAGTTTTTCACCTGAGAGTCCATCAGGTCTGCCTGGTGGAGAATACAGGCTTCCAGAAGTTTCGGTATCTTCGGAGAACCCCACTCGTATCTCCCATGATGGCTCAGGATGAGATGGATCAATTGTTGTTCTAATTCCTTTGGGAATTCTTCTCCATTTGTTCTGAGCTCCTGGATTTTCTCTCTGATCCATTGTTCCCCGATCACGATATGGCCGATAAAATTACCTTCATCGCTCACATCGATAGCAGCAGCGTAAGTGTATTCCTTTAATTTTCCGATATCATGGAGTAACGCACCACATAGCACGAGGTCATTATTGATAGTGGGGTACATTTCAGAGATATTCTTACAGAGACGGACCACACCAACAGTATGTTCGAGATTTCCTCCGACGTAATTATGATGTCTCGAAATCGCAGAAGGAGAATGCATATACATCTTGACAAACTCCGGGTCGTTAAAGAAGGATGCGAGCAGGTGTTTCAAAGGCTCATTTTTAACCGTTTTTAGTTCTTTTTTGATGATGTCATAGAGTTCTTCGATGCGCTCTTCAGGCAAGGATGGGAGAAAATCAGTGACATCATATTCATTCGGGGCACATTTTCGTACACCACCAGTGTTTTCATTTACTGAGATTTGTAGTCTATCTTCATAGTTTTCAACCATGCCGGTTCGCACCTGAACAACATCACCGGTGTTAAAACTTTCATAGAGTCGTTTCACCCGGTCTTTGTTCTCCCCGCCCCAGTACTTGACGCTGATCTCACCGGTTTTATCTGTTGCAAGGAACTCGAAAAACATTCCTCGTTTATAGGGTCGTTGTGCTTTCTTTAGCTTCACAGCAAAAAAATCATTGATCGCGTCGCCATCTCGCAGGTTTTCAATGTATTGATCTTTCTTTCGCTTTCCAGTATCGGTTTTGATGATGGTTTGTTCATCTTTTTTCTTATCGTATTGGTAGATATCCACCATTATGGTAACCTCCCATGACTTATTGCGTGATATCGTTTAGAGTTTATAGGTTTTTCCCTCCTTGACCATGATGGTTTTGCTAGGGAGTTTTTTGAATAACCGGGGGTGTTCAGTATGGATGGGGTAGAGTTTCTTTGGATGCACTGTCTTGATAAGCTCTTTCAGATCATCACCGTTGATGTGTCCCGAGCAATGAGATTGGAAGAATTCTATGTCGAAATGCCCCAGCCAGTTTTTCATCCGGTCGTATGAAATCTCCATTTCTTCGTTGAATGGTTCTGAGAGTGAGTGAATGTATAACCCTCTTTTTGGTTTCAGGTCAATGAGCTCTGAGAAATACCAGAAGTTCAGCACGATCATGTACCTGGAGGGGTTTTTGGTAATGTCTGCTGCGGTGATGATGTTATTGTAGTGTAATCGTTTTTTGATATAGGTGTCAGTGTAGTCTTCATTGATGTATGTCCCGGTAAGCCGTTTTGGTTTTAACAAGGCAAGGTGTTGATCTGTTATTGGTGGTACTTGGAGTTTTTTATCCTGATAATATTGCTCAAGGAAACAGGCGTGTTTGAAGTTAATCACAAGGGTTTTTCCAAGGTCTTTTGCTATGTTGTAGAACGTCGTGAAGCGGTCTACGTCTTTGAAATTGAAATCAACAATTGAGAGGGTTTTGCATTGTTGTATTTTCTTTTTTGAATCATAATAGATTTTCTGTTCAGATTCATTGGTCTTCTTTTTTTCTATCCGGGTTCCCTCGGTGATCATCGCAACTGCTTTGGCTTGCTGCGCTGCTCTGATGAAGTCATCAGTCATTTCTGCATGTAACCCATGCATCCGGAGGTCACCAGTGTAGATGAGCGGTCCTTCAGTTGTGTAGATCAGAAACGCATACGCACCTGGTACCGAATGATCAATATGGATTGGTTCAATTTCGATCGAATCAATCTTGAATTTTTTTCCTGTGGTAAACGTACGGAATTTTCGTATCACAGGTGGTATCTTATATCCAGAACGATAAAGTGGTCTTATCCGGAAGTCAATTACTTCGTTCTCAAGGTCCCTTGTGGTTTGTTCTGCGACTGCGTTGATGATTCTTTTACAGGTTTCTCCGCAGTAGATAGGGATGTCTTTATGTAAAAATGAGATGTAGTTCGCATGGTCTGCGTGCGCGTGGGATAGCACTACACCAGAAACCGCTGGTTCTTCTGATTTTCTGCCATGCTGTTCAAGGAGATCAGATCGATAGATACCAGGGATGTCAGGAATCAGACCCATCTCAAGAAAGTCTCCGATACCATTGGCTGTTCGAGGGTTGAGGAACTCTTCAAAATACTGGCCTCTTCGTTTAAAACTCATCCCGAAATCAAGAAAGATTTTTGTCCCATGGTCATCGAGCAGGATTTTGTTCCCCCCTATCTCATCGACACCACCATAGAACGTTACATTCACCATTTCTACTCCCCGCTTATACTCTCATAAATACAGAGTAATATACATAAACATTTGTACAAAGAAATGAAAAGAAGAAAAAAGGAGCGTGTCTATTCGACGCTGACTTTGAATCCACCCTGATCCTTTTTCTTTTCTTTTTTATCAAGAACGATGTCAAGGATTCCGTTCTTATAAGTCGCCTTTGTTGATTTTGTTTTCACATTGCAGGGAAGGTCAATACGTTTGTGGTATTTACGTTTCGGTGAGTCCACCTTGATTTCCAGGGTGTCTTCGGTCGCGATGAGGTTGATGTCCTCTTTTTCGACCCCTGGTATTTCGACGGTAATGGCCACATCGTTTTCTCCTTCGATGATATCGGTGAGCGGTTCGATTTCTTCGGAGATGCTGGGGACTCCCTCAGGGGATCGTACTGACCGGTTCCCGAAATCCTCGATCTGGGGTTTCCCATCAGGTCCAAACTCGATTTTATAACCATGTACGACGGGTTTTCCTGGTTGGGCGTTCGTAAACATCTTCATCATTTCTTCTGCCATTTTCTTGATATCATCCATGACTTTGTCATCATTGAAGATATCTTTTATCCTGTTATCATTAAAGATATCCCGGAAGATATCATCGTCTCCTCGGAAGGGATCATGTGGGTTTTTCTTTTTTTCATGGTTTTCTTCGTCAAAAGGATCCATAGGTCACTACCCCCTTTTTTTCTTCTTTTCGATATACTACTTATCAGAACTTCTATTTAAATGTTTCTCCTGAATATTCGAGTTCCTTATCAACTTCTTCCAGGAGAAGCTTGGCTCGTTTGCTTAATTTCTTCGGTGTCGTCACCTGGATAAGGACATAAAGGTCTCCATACCCCAGACCCTGTATTTTTGGCATTCCACTACCTTTGAGCTTAAAGAGAGTCCCACTTTCTGTTCCTTCAGGGATTTTTAGTTTTTCTCCGCCTTGTAACGTCTCTATTGTCACAGTTGTTCCCAGGCTTGCCTTTGGAAAGGAGATGTTGAGTTTCCGGTAAAGGTCTGCGCCTTGTCGTTCAAAGACGGGATGTTCCTTCATATGAACAACCACGTACAGATCACCGCTTTGTGTGACACCTTTTGTGTGTTCTCCTTGGCCAGCGAGTCGCAGATGGGCTCCGTCATCGATTCCTTTTGGGATATGAACCTCGATTTTCCTGGTTTTTTGTATGCTCCCCCGTCCCCGACAAGCAGGACAAGGATCTTCAATGATTGTCCCCTGTCCACGACATTTGGAGCATTCGCTGATTTGAGTGAACATCCCAAAAGCGGTCCTACGGGAGATTTGCATCTGTCCTGTTCCTCCACAGGTGGAGCATCGTTTTGGGCTGCTACCTGGTCGTGCCCCGGTCCCTTTGCAGGTTTCACATTGTTCAGTCCGGGGGACTTCTAGATCAGTGTTCATCCCTCGATAGGCGTCCTCAAGGCTTATCTGGATATCAAAGCGGATGTCGTTTCCTCGTTGGGCACGTGGTCGTTGGGTAAACCCACCTCTTCGCCCAAAGAATTGTTCGAATATATCGTTAAAGTCAAATCCCGTTCCTCGGAAGATATCACCAAAATCTGTAGTCCTGAAGATATCCTCTTTGGTGTATTGCTGGTCGATTCCTTTATGTCCGTACTGGTCGTACATCTTGCGTTTATCATCATCGTAGAGGACCGCGTAGGCTTCTGAGATTTCCTTGAATTTTTCTTCTGCGTCTTTTTCTTTGTTTTTGTCCGGATGGTATTTCAACGCAAGTTTCCGGTATGCTTTCTTGATATCGTCTTTTGTAGCAGAATGATCAAGGCCAAGGATGTCGTAGTAATCTTTCTTTTCCATAGGACTAGCGACTATACATTTAGAAGGGGTATTTCTTTTTTATTGTACGTCTCATTTATCTTGGTTCAGAGGAGTACTCGGACGATTTGAAGGAGAATGTCTCCAATGATGAACGAGACAATGAATCCTATGAGCAAAGGAATCATGAATGGGATCTTAGGGGTCACCCAGATTTCTGTTATCCCCTGTTTTTCGAATTCTGCAAGTTCTTCATCAACGTCGAATTTCTTTGGCATGTACATGAGTTTTCGTTTCCCATCTTTAATTTTTTCCAATGGCCAGACGAATTTTTGTTTTGCTTTCTCAACTGGGATGACATAACCGAGGAGGCAGTGAGGGAACTGAAGGTTACGCTTGGTGATATTGTAGAGGAGAAGGCTGATTGGTATGAGGAGGAACAGGATTGTTGCGTTCGCAAAGATGATCCATGAGCCTGGCATAAACGACGGCCATATCGGGAGGTCTCCCATGATTGGTTGGATGGGGATGAGGATGGCTAGTGCCATGAGTGCTTTTGCATCTGCACCACCGAACAACAGCCTCATTTGGAAGAAAAGGTACATCAGTGCGATCATGATAGGGATGAAGACAAGATACCAGATATTGGGGAACCCTCCATCCAGGTATTGGATGACAAGCAGGATAGCACCTACAATTGCCATGATGACCCAAAGGATGTTAGCTGCCCGTCGTGTTTTGATATCAGTATACGAGGCATATGAGAGAAGAAATATTCCTGTTATCAATCGAATAGCGTTTAAGATTGTGACATCAACTATCATAGATTTTGATAACAGAAAAGACCATATTAAGGTAATTGCTTTCTCCTTCGTTTGTGAAAAGGTTTGACATATGTTTGAGGATTTGACTGGACGGGGGTTGTTGATCCATCATTGGGATACTGACGGGATCTGCTCAGCACGGCTTTTGTTAGAGAAGCTCCCTAAAGAGATTGTCAATAAGACTCCAGTGCTTGGGAATTATTTTCTTACTGATGAAGAACTGACTGCGTATTCTTCTTATGATTTTGTAATTATTGCTGACATGGCGTTGCCTGAGGAAAATATCCTTCGATTAACAAAACACGCGAAAATCCTGATCTTTGATCATCATCTACAGCAACAGATTCCTGGGGTTTTTCATCAGAACCCTATCAGTCAAGGAAAGGACCCGTTGTTGTATCCATCAGCAAGCTGGATCGTGAATGATTTTCTTGGAAATCCTCTAAATCTATATGCATTGCTTGGAATCGTAGGTGATCATGAAAAAAGGATTCAAACAAACAAGACATTCTACGGGTTGATTACAGATTTTTGTTCACAACAACAATTGACTTTTGAAGAACTTTTAACCATGGTGTATTTACTCGATTCAAGCTACAAGGTCGGTGATCGAAAGGCTGTTGAAGAAACACCTCACCTTCTTTTAGAATACACGGATGCACAGAGGATCCTGCAAAATATACGATGGAAGAATAATCTTTCCTTACTTGAAAAAGAGATAGCGAAATACATCGAGGGTCCCTTTGAAGAAAAAGGGCAAGTTCTTTTAAAACGGATTCATACGAAGTTTAATATCATCTCAACGGTGACGCGGAAAATAGCTTGGAACACCGGTAAAGACACTGTCGTGGTGAACACTGGGTTTTTTAAAGACCGGGATCAGATTTATGTCCGCAGTGGAAATGATTTACAACCATTGATACAGCAAGGCAAGATGCTTGGATATCGTTGTGGCGGGAAAAAAGAGGTTCTTGGTGCAGTGGTTCCAAAGGAAAAAACTGAGTCGTTTATCCAAGAAATATTGTATTTTCTAACTATCTCTGATGAAATGAAAAAATAATAAAAAAATATGACTAATGGTTTATTGATTATTATACTGTAATTGTCCATGATCCAAGTAAGGTGTTTGTTGGGGTGAATCTCAAAGACGCTCTAACATTGCCTGACATCCCTGGATGTGCGGTAAAATCAAATTCAATGTAGTCACCAGCTGCTATCTCGGATATAGCTCCACTCGTAGATTTCGCCACATCAATAGGATTATGACTAGGATTATACACTCTCCAATTCACAGTTATATTATCGGTAACAACGACGATATCACTCCATTTGAGATTTGCAGATGCTGAAGTGATAGTGATTCTATTCGTTGAAGAATCAGTAATGCAAGCGACGCTTGCGGTGTGGTCTTTTACTCCACCAAGCATCCCCGAGACGTAGACATACACTGTTCCTGAAACGGCGACTGTTATTGCTACCATGAGTATTACACCAATAACTGCAGACACTGCAAGTTTATTC
>DATMWV010000102.1:0-3677 GCA_035562195.1 Thermoplasmatota archaeon | reverse complement strand
GGGTACGTAGTGAGTCTTTTATAATGAAAGGGAGAACCACATGGATTTGACGGGCCTTCAAACTGAAGATGAGCCCCCGCCTCTTAATGGCGTTGGAGATACTCTTTTTTCTCATGCCAGAAATCTTGAGCGTGTGCTTGGTTTTGGAAACATCTTCTTAAAATTCGAGGGTGGCAACCCAACTGGGACACAGAAAGATAGAATCTCTCAGTATCACGTGAAGAAAGCATTGATTGAAGGGTACGATACCATCACGGTGGGAACCTGCGGGAACTATGGTGTGTCACTGGCGTATTTCGCAAAACTAGCCGGGCTAAAAGCAAAAATTCTGATTCCTGAGCAGTACTATGTCGCACCAAAACGAAAAGAAGAACTGGCAAGCATGAACGCGGAGATTCTCACCATTGATGGCAAATACGAGGACGCAGTCGAAGAAAGTAGACGAATGTCACGCATGGAACATGTGTACGATGCGAACCCTGGAAATGGCAACGAGGGATGGCGCGGGTACATGTCGATCGCATACGAAATCTATCGGCAGCTCGGTCGCACACCGACCGCGGTCGCCGCACCAGTCGGCAATGGAACGACACTCGTTGGGATCTACCATGGATTCAAGAATCTGCTTGAACACAACATCATTGATCACATGCCGTATCTTGTCGGTGCATCAACACCCGGGGGAAACCCCATCATCAAAAGCTTCAAAACCGGTGCTTCGAAAACCCAAGATCTCCAGCCAACGGAAATCAAAGAAAGCAGCATCAACGAACCACTCATCGCATACCATTCCTACGACGGTGATGACGCGCTGCATGCGATTTATGAGACTAACGGTTGGGCTGATTATGCATCTGATTCCTGCATGATGAAATTCCATACCTTGCTACGAGACTTGGAAGGGCTCAATGTGCTTCCCGCATCAGCAAGTCCGATTGAAGCACTCATCAAATTCAAAGAACATAGAGTCCTGAACAGCGATTATGTGATTGTTCTTACTGGGAGAAAATTTCGGTAACGATTCTACCACGGATTGATTCCTTTATGACAAAGATGCGCGCGTTGGTCTATGCAGACCGCTTGTACGGTTGTGCAGATGGGAAGACCGCTCATGGGCTTGTTCGGTTCAGCAAAAAATTCGACATCGTCTGCGTCGTCGACACGACACTCCCAATCGGCGATGCCGCAGAATTTTTAGATGGAAAAAAGAAAGGAATACCGTTAGTGAACAACCTTGATGATGCGTTTTCATCAACACATCCGGATACATTCATCGTCGGTGCAGTATCTGAAGGTGGCGTACTACCAGAGGGGTACGACAAGGCAGTGGACTGGGCGTTGTCAAAGGGATTAAACGTTGTTTCCGGTCTCCATCAATTCCTCTCTGACGATCCACGATTCATGAAACAAGCCGCAGAACATCAATGCACAATCACAGATGTTCGTAAGATCTTCCGTGACCACAAACGATTCTACACCGGTGAGATAACAAAGGTGCCATCATTTCGCATCGCTCTCATCGGCACGGATTCCGCGATCGGAAAACGAACCCTTGCAGTCTTACTCGTCGAAGAATTACAGAAACGTGGAAGAACTGCAGACATGATCTTTACTGGACAAACCGGCTGGTTGCAAGGCTGGCCACATGGCATCGTCCTAGATGCGATGATCAACGATTTCGTGTCCGGGGGAATAGAGGGTGCGATCCTTGACTCATGGAAAGATCTCCATCCCGAGTTCATGATTATCGAAGGACAAGGAAGCCTGGTGCATCCATTCTTCCCGGGAGGTTTTGAGATTCTAGCAGCAGGTCAAATACAGGGGTTCATCTTGGTTGACGCACCAAAACGACCACACCTTGACGGCTTCCCGGATTATCCCATGCCAGATCCAAAACGCGTGGTAAAAATTGCTGAGATGCTCACTGAAAAAAAACTCATTGGTGTCGGCATAAACCATGAACACATGAACAGATCCGATATTACTCGATCAAAAACTATCTATCAGAAGATGTTCAAGGTCCCCGTGTCAGAACCACTATCAGAAGGAGTTGGTGTTCTCGTCGACGTGTTAGAGGTGATGTCTCATGGTAAAAAATAGTCTTCTCTGTCTTTCATCGATTTCCCTTTCAGATCTGATAATTGAGAAGAAAACAGCGCGGTCAGAAATCATAGTCACCGAATCTGATGAGACAGAGCATTGTTTTGAAATCATGAACAAGTATGAGGCTGAGCTTCAGACGAGTCACCTGCCGTTGCTGCGACTTGCCTTCTGCATGCCATTGCTCAACTATGGTCTCTTCTCAAAAAAAATCCAATTGAGTTTCCCAATAAGCAAGGCTGATTTTTCGTTACTGAACGATCTTCATGTCGTTTTTAGTCGCGATATCTTCGTCAACAAGATTGTACAAGGGACCAACCCGTACATCCTCCCTGAGTTTTTCCCGGACCAAGAGAAAATTAAACCAATTGATGGCAATCCTAAGGCAATCATACAGCCAACACAACTCAGTAATGATGTACCGATCAATGAGAGCATGGATTCCATGAAATCAGGAGTCCTTTCAAGCGGGGGAAAAGACAGTTTGCTGACGTACGGGTTACTCAAAGAACTTGGTTCGACCGTGTATCCTTTGTATATGAACGAGAGTGGGGGTCATTGGCGAACTGCGCTGACTGCATATAAGTATCATAAAAAAATTCAACCGCAAACGCAGCGGGTGTGGACGAACGTCGACCGATTCTACGGCTTCATGCTTGATCATCTACGGTTCATACGACCTGATCATCGGAAGATCTGGCATGACACCTACCCGATACGGTTATGCATTTTTCCATTCTATGTGTTCAGCTTACTGCCCATTTTTGTTGAGGAACATATCGGCAATGTACTCTTAGGCAGTGAGTTTGACGATCTGCGCTATGAGACTCAATACAAGGGGATCCAGCATTACTTCGGGGTTTACGATCAGCACCAGGACTATGATGTGCGGATGAATCAATGGTATGAGAGACGAATCCCTGGACTCCATCAGTGGTCTGCACTTCGGAACATCTCCGGTCTTGTCGACCAGAACATCCTGGTTCGTCGATATCCAGCTCTTGCGAAGATGCAGCGCTCCTGTCATTCCTGTCATATTAAAAACGGTGCGGTGTACCCATGCGGGACGTGTTCGAAATGTTTAGGGATTCTATTGTATTTGTTGGCTAATAATCTCGATCCAGGTCTTATGAAGTATCGACGCAAAGACATCGAAAATTTTTATACAAACGTTGGAGTTTCATCTCTGAAACTCGATAAAGATGAGAAGGAGCAATCGTTTTTTTTACTCAAACGGAAAGGGTCTGTGCCGAAGTTGCAGTGCGTAGACCATGTTGAGAAAATCCATGTACATGCATCGACCTGTAACCCAGATTTTTATCCTCAGCAGTTCAGGGACGGTTTATTGAGAATCCTTGAGGAGTATACAACTGGTTATTGCACATTACAGAATGGGGAATGGGTACCGATACATAAAAGTCAGAAACGCAAGGTTACCGTAGTTCCTTAACCATTCTGTAGGCATCACGGGATCCCTCATGGTCACAGTAGTAATATTTTTTTAGAGTCATGATTTTTTGAAACCCTGCATGCTCATAGAGTGCTATTGCCGCTTGATTGGTGATAGCAACCTCTAG
>DATMWV010000101.1:0-2983 GCA_035562195.1 Thermoplasmatota archaeon | reverse complement strand
CTCCCTTGCTGCAGTCAAATACCTAGGGGAACGACTTGAGGAGAAAAACGTTGTCGCAGCATGTGCCACGGGAGGGCTAACGAAATTCATCATCGACATCTACAAAGCAGGTCGTGTCAAGAAGATGTATTACTCGCAAGTATTTGACACAGAATCAATCAAGTTTATCCAAAACGACCCAAGTCTCCCAGCAGATATCGGTCATTATGCAGACCCGACATCGAAAGGTCGGACCGCTGACAGTCTTGATGCAGTCGTGCTCGGGGCAACCGAGGTCGACATCAAATACAACGTCAACGTTAACACTCATAGCGACGGAAGGCTGCTCCATGGGATAGGAGGTCACCAGGACACGGCTGCAGGATCTGATTTAACAATTATCACCACACCGATTTTCCGAAAAACAAACCCGATCGTCCGGGAAAATGTCACAACCATCACTACACCAGGTTCTGTGATTGACGCGATCGTAACCAACCGAGGGATCGCAATTAATCCGATACGAAAAGATCTTCTGAAAAAAATAAAAGGAACGGTTCAGACACTGCCTATTGAAGATCTCAAGACCATGGCGTACGATGCCACCGGGGCACCACAACAGCCTCTTCTGGGTGATGAGATCATCGGGATCATCAAATGGTTTGATGGGACCGTCATTGATATGGTACGTGTCGTCAAAGAGGAAAAACCATGAAATGGAAAACATCGATTTCTAAGATAGAACCAAATCATATCATCACAAAAGGATACCGTCAGGAGGACCTCATCGGGAACGTCCCGTTTGCTTCTGTTGTCTACCTGCTGTTACGAGGAATACTGCCATCCCAAGAGTATGGGAAGATGATGGATGCTATCCTCACGTCCTGTATCGATCATGGTGTCACCCCACCTTCATCGATTGCTTCACGGACAGTTGCTTCCGGGGGTGTGCCGTTACCAACTGCGGTCGCTGCAGGGATCCTTTCGATAGGTGATGCGCATGGTGGCGCGATAGAAAAAGGAGCGAAAATCCTCCAAGAAGGCGTCCTTCAGATGAATAAAGAAGGTAAAACAGTGGAGACGATTGCAACTCTGCTCGTCAATGAAAGCAATGAGAAGAAGAAACGCATCCCAGGGTTTGGCCATCGGATACACACCGCGGATCCACGGACCAAACGACTCTTTGAACTTGCTGAACAGCTCAAGATCGCAAAAGACCATGTGGCTCTCTCCAGAGCTATTGAAACAGCGTTAGAAAAAACCCAGGGGAAGAAACTCCCGATTAACGTCGATGGTGCGATTGCGGCGATCATCTCTGATATGGGATTTGACTGGCGCTTGGGAAAAGCGTTCTTTTTGCTTGGAAGGGTCGCTGGGTTAACCGCGCATGTCTATGAAGAGCAGACGCAGGAAAAACCGATGCGTGAGATGTTTACCATCGACTATGAATACACCGGCCCAGAAGAACAAGATTTATGATACAGACTTGTATCAACAGCAAAGAGTAAATATTATAACAGCTTTTAGTTATCCAGTGCAGGCATCATGAAGATTCTACTAGTGTTTCCACGTATCGAGCATGGGGCAACTACCTATTCTGATAAAGGATCTTGGAGCTCGATTCTATTTGGGTATCCGATCATCACATTACCACATCTGGCAGGCATCACACCACGGCAGCATACCGTGAAGATTGTCAATGAGAACTATGAGAATATTGATTTTGATGAACCAGCGGACCTCGTAGGCATCACGAGTTACACGATGACCGCGCCACGCGTCTATGAGCTTGCAGATGAGTTTCGCAGACGAGGAAAAAAAGTAGTGTTAGGCGGGTATCATCCGACTGCGATGCCACAGGAAGCCATACAACATGCTGATAGTGTCGTCCTTGGTGAAGCTGAACTGACCTGGCCTGAACTGATTCATGACATGGAGAAAGGGGTGTTGAAACAATTCTATGGGCCGAACCCTGATTTCGATATGGCTGCGATCCCCCCTATCAGACGTGATCTTATCCGTCAGAACCCGATGATTGGTGCGGTGCAGTCGACGAGAGGATGTCCTAATCAATGCGAGTTTTGCGCTATCGCAAGTTTCTGTAAGCATGAGGTGAAACATCGTCCGGTGAAAAATGTTGTCGAGGAAATCAAGCAGATGCCGAATCGGATCTATGTCATCCATGACCCAAGTCTGACGGTGAATCCATCGTATTCACGGGAGCTTTTCAAGGAGCTTATCAGACAAAAAGTGCACAAAGGATGGGTATCAAACGGTAATTCCAATGTGCTTGGGAAAATCGATGATGAATTCTTGAATCTTGCAAAAAAATCTGGGTGTGTCGAATGGTTCATCGGATTTGAATCTGTCAGCCAGGAAGCGTTAAACGGGATTAAAAAAACAGTCAATAAGGTTGAAGATTTCAAGAAAACCATTAAACGATTACATAAACATGGGATGGCTGTTCAAGGAGGCATCATCTTTGGTTTCGACCAGGATACCCCTGAAATCTTTGATCTGACTTTAGAGAAGATGAATGAATGGGAGTTGGATGCTGTTGAAATCAATATTCTCACACCGTTTCCTGGGACACCGTTGTACGATCGATTGGAGCGTGAAGGACGAATCATCAGTAAAGATTGGAAGCGGTACAATCAAATCGATGTGGTGTTCAAACCGAAACATATGACCGAAAAAGAACTCTTTGAAGGGAGCCGAAGAGTAGCAAAACAATACTATAGCATGCCGAATGTCATCATGCGTGCTCTTCGAACATTCGCGATCGTACGGAATCTGCCTGCGGTCCTGCCAGCGGGTACGAATTATACATTCCGACGGTATTACAAAAGAGATTTTAATTTCTGATAGATTTCGAAAGCAGGGCGCTTTTCTTAGATATATTGTTCTTTTTTTAACCACTCGGCTGTGCGTTTCATCCCTTCGGTGTAGTCAACGACAGGAGAATACCTGAGGAGTTGGTGCGCTTTTTCAATTGATACCGTCC
>DATMWV010000100.1:0-9546 GCA_035562195.1 Thermoplasmatota archaeon | reverse complement strand
CTGCTCAAGGGATCGTTCCTCGTCTCGTCCCTGTCGAATGAACCGGTTTTCAAATGTGTCAGCAAATTCCAGGAATTTCTTGTCATTTTCTGAGAGTGCTTCTTTTCCGACGATTGCAATAAGGTCTCGTAAGTCTCTTCCTTTTGCATAGGCTGCGTAAAGTCCTTGTTCGACGGATCGATGATCCTCACGGGTCATCCCTGGTCCTATCCCAAGTCGCATCAACCGGGAGAGCGACGGGAGTGGGTTGAGTGGTGGATAGATTCCTTTCCGGTGTAACTCACGTGACACTGCGAGCTGTCCTTCGGTGATATATCCGGTGAGATCTGCGACAGGATGCGTCCAATCGTCCTCAGGGATGCTCAGGATAGGGATCTGGGTGATCGATCCTTTCTTGTTTTTTATCCGTCCAGCTCGTTCATAGATCGTAGCAAGATCGGTGTACATGTACCCGGGGTATCCCTTTCGACCCGGGACTTCTTTTCGCGCAGCCCCAATCTCACGAAGTGACTCTGCGTAGTTGGTCATATCAGTGAGGATGACTAACACATGCATATCATGTGAATATGCAAGGTACTCCGCTGCAGTCAATGCAAGCTTTGGGGTGATGAGTCGTTCTACTGCGGGGTCGTCAGCTAGATTCATGAAGACGACTGCTCGTTTCAAAGCCCCAGTGCGTTCAAAATCCTTCATAAAGTACTGAGCTTCCTCATTGGTGATGCCCATAGCGGCAAACACGACAGCAAAATCCTCGTTTTTACCGATAACCTTTGCTTGACGGGTGATCTGTAACGCGATCTCATTATGGGGTAAACCAGCACCAGAAAACAAGGGGAGTTTCTGACCCCGGACTAAGGTAAGCAAGCCATCGATCGTTGAGATACCGGTCTGGATGAACTCTCGAGGGCTGTCCCGGGCCCAGGGGTTGATGGCTGAGCCGATGATCTCCATTCGCTCATCAGGGATGATTTTCGGGCCGTTGTCAATTGGCATGCCTGAGCCGTTCAGAATCCTTCCTAGCATATCTTGAGAGACCGATAATTTAATAGTCTCCCCAAGGAACGTAACACCAGATGCTCGGTCGATTCCAACAGTTCCTTCGAAGACCTGAACGACGACAATATTCTTACTTGTGTCAAGGACCTGGCCTCGTTTTTTGGTCCCATCCGGTAGACTGATGTTGACAAGTTCCCCAAACCCGACCGGCTCGGTTTTTTCAACAAAGATCAAGGGTCCGGCGATATCGGTGATGGTTCGATATTCTTTTACCATGAGACTGCCTCCACGCCCATTGTCTGGAATTCTTTTTTCATCTCCGTTTGTGCTTTTTTCAGATATTTATCAAAATCTTTCTCAAATTTTGAGTTTGCCAGCAGGTCTCGTGATTTCATCTTTAGGATGGTACTGACTTGTACTCCAGCATCCAGAGCCTTGTATGCTGCGTTTCCGTACTCCATGATTGTTTTCAGCAACTTATACTGTTTCTCAATAGAACAAAAGGAGTCGATTTCGTGTCCAGCATGTTGTTGAAGGAAGATCTCACGGAGCGCACGGGCGAACTCAAGGGTGATTTGTTCTTTTTCAGGTAACGCATCAGACCCGATAAGCTGGACTATCTCCTGAAGCTCTGCTTCCTTTTGAAGGATCTCCATTGCTTTGACATGAAGCTCTTTCCAATCGGTAGAGACGTTATCTTCGAACCATTTTTCTAATGTATTCTTATAAAAACTATACGAAGTAAGCCAGTTGATTGCCGGGAAATGTCGACGATGAGCTAGATTGGTGTCTAGTGCCCAGAACACCTTTACCATCCGTAGTGTATTCTGAGTGATTGGTTCTGAGAAATCAGCACCAGGGGGGCTGACTGCTCCGATGACCGTGATGCTTCCTTCTTGATTATTTAATGTTGTCACTCGCCCTGAGCGTTCGTAGAATGCAGCAAGTTTAGTTGCAAGATACGCAGGGTATCCTTCTTCACCAGGCATTTCTTCAAGTCTGCTGGAGATTTCCCTCATCGCCTCCGCCCATCGACTGGTGCTATCCGCCATTAAGGAAATCCCATATCCCATATCTCGATAGTATTCTGCAATCGTAATCCCGGTGTATACGCTTGCTTCTCGTGCAGCTACTGGCATGTTACTGGTATTTGCGATAAGCACGGTCCGTTCCATGAGTGGTGCTCCTGTCCTTGGGTTTTTCAACGCGGGAAACTCGGTGAGCACCTCGGTCATTTCGTTGCCTCGTTCTCCGCAGCCGATGTACACAACGATATCAGAATCACTCCATTTCGCCAGCTGATGTTGCATCACGGTTTTTCCTGTCCCGAATCCCCCAGGGATACACGCGGTGCCTCCTTTTGCTATGGGAAATAAGGTATCGAAGATCCGCTGACCGGTAAGCAATGGGATATCTGGCATTAATTTTTGTTGAAATGGTCTGGGGAGACGCACTGGCCATTGTTGCATTAACAAAATGTTTTTTCCATTGACGGATCCTATGGTATCTTCAACAGTAAAACTACCTTCGTCTATTTCAGAAATTACGCCGTTCATCTTAGGTGGAAGCAGGACACGATGGGTGATATCTGGGGTTTCTTGGACTGTGCCAAGGATACAACCACCAGCTACTGTGCTTCCTTTTTTTATGCTTGGGACAAATTTCCATTTCTTTTTGCGATCCAAGCCTGGCTGCATGACTCCCCGGGCGATGAAATCACCCATCTTCTCCCGGAGGATCGGTAGCGGTCGTTGGATCCCATCATAGATGCTGGTAAGAAGACCAGGGCCGAGTTCCACTGTTAATGGAGTCCCGGTTGCGATGACAGGTTCCCCTGGTTTGATGCCTGAGGTGTCTTCATAGACCTGGACAATGCTTTTTTCACCAGTGAGTTGGATCACTTCACCCATGAGTTTGAGATCTCCGATGAACACTACGTCGTACATCCTTGGTTTAATACCAGTGACGGTCACGACAGGTCCTGCGATCCGATAAATCTCTCCTTCGGTTGTCATAGTTTTTTCACCATTTTTATTTTTTATAAAGATCAACTCCAATTACTTTTTTTATCCGTACTCGTAAGTCATCTTCTTCAAGGCTGCCTACAGCGATGACAATGGGTTTTACACTTACATTCGCCTTTCTTTTAAGTGGGGAAGAAAGTTTTTTATAATCTTCATCATGGAGCACAAGGATATCTGTTTCTTTTTCTGTAAGGATCGATGAAACCCGCTGTTCGATATTGTCCTCGACAAAGGTGTTATGGATCCCAGCGAGTTGAAAACCTAAGACGAAATCATGGTTTCCGACAACAGTTATCCCCGTCATTGGATCACCAACAGTTCCTTGATTGTCTGCTCTGAGAGGCCTTTTTCTTTTGCCCGAGAAAGAATCCTGAGGTTTTCCACCTCGATTCTTTTTCGAATGAAATAATCAAGGATGGGTAAAATGGAAAGAGGATGAAGGTATGATTTTTTTGTGGCTTTCGTTAGATGATCTTTTTCTAATGCCCGGATGATGTGACTAATTGAATTGGTTTGTTCAATAGTTCCGATGGAGTCTCGAATGGTGTGATACTCAGGGATGCTGTGTAATTCTTCAAGGAATTGTTTGAAATCTAATGCGTTGATCAGACGTTGCATGGTTTTTTGTAGGATTTTCCCACCAGTCAGTATCATCGATGCAATCGTTGCTGGTTCAACAGACTCATATTTTGTCATCAGGAGGGTTTTTATGTTAACAAGATCGATTTCCTCCCGAACGAACTCTAAGAATAATCGATTCGGCTCTGAACGATCATGAATGGAGTTTAAAAGAAAATGATAATAGGCTTGTTCCAGTTTATTTTCACACACATCTGGATGAGCCTCCCAGTCTTCTTTGAATGCGTTGATGATATCGAAATAATCGTTTCCTTTGAGAAGCTCGATGGCTTCTTGTACGGTTTTACTCTGTTGAACTATGTTTTGCCAGTAGCTTTCAGGGTATCTGCCTGTTGACCGGATTGCTTTCATGATCTCGTCTGGTTTTGCGTTATAGGATTTCCCACGCAGGATGGTTTTAATGTTCCAGACGTCCTCTCGTTGAAGGTACGCGCTGAGAAGCTTGGTAAGGTCTCCTTCTGAGTATCCCAGGATTTGTTGGTAGACTTCTGCGATGTTTCGGTTCAACGCAAGATCGATAAGTTGAAAACCTGTTGCTTTTACGCCAAGTTCAGTGATTTCTTTTTTATAGGTACTTTCTCCAAGAAACCGTGTGATCTGATACGTGTCCATGACTAATAATTTTCTGTACATGTCATTGGGAAGCAATGATGCTCGTCTTGCACGTACCCGTGCGCATAAGTACGGGTAATTCCCTGAGGAAAACAATGACCAGCGTTTCATGGTCAAAGGGGACGGAACTGTATCTTGGAGGCTTATCTGATTCATTTTCTCGCTCATGTGAACAGTTTTTTCGCTATCTCCTTTAAGGAACGTTCCCAGACAAGCTCAGCGATCGTCTCATATTGATAGTCGATTTTGAGGGTTCGCTCTTTGTTTTCTACGATGATCCCACCCAGGGTATCAATCGTACCACCATAGGGGATTTTCGTCTGAGCTCGTATGATGGGTTCATCCCGTGTGTTTGAGTAGACATATGCTGCTTCGGGTAGCTCCTGCTGTGCTTTTTTTAGAAGAAAAGAAAGAATCTTGTCATGCGGAAGGCTTGACAATGCAGTGAGGCATTCCTGGTAGGTCTGGGTGAGAATGTCTTTTTCAGCGTTTAACCTGATTTTCTTTACCAGGATTTCTACACTGCTGGTCTCCTGTGTTCTAAGCAGGTCGATTTGTTTGTCTAGCTCTTGTCTTTTTTTCACAGCGGTTTCATCGAGTGTTTTTTGTTTTGTCTGGATGATCTGAGCTGCCTGCATCTCCGCATCGTGGAGGATACTTGTGATTTTTTCTTTTCCTTCTTTTTGAATATTCTCTATTACTTTTTCTAATCCCATGGACACCACGGTCCTTTTTTTTAGGATGAAGTCATCATCTTATTTTTTGATGCATGTTGTTTCTTTACATTTTTGTCCAAAGCAAAAAGGCGATGACAAGCCCGAAGAGAACAATGGTCTCAGGAAGAACCATGTAAATCAGTCCTTTCCCAAACATTTTCTCATTTTCTGCTGCTGCACCGACGGCTGCGGCACCAATGGTTTTTTGTGCCCATGCGGTCGCAAGTGCTGCTGAGCCGATTGCTATACCAGCGCCTATTGCGATGATTCCTGCGTCTGCTGCCATGTGTTTTTTACCTCCTTTTTTTCTTATTCTGTTGTTGTATATTTCCTTTTATATCCAAATGGGTTGAAACGGAGTCCTTCGCCTTTGTAGAACTTCATGAAGAACTCTACGTAATGAAGCCTGACTGCCTGGATGCCTGAGGAGAGCGCCCCTAGGGCAAAGACCATGAGTTGCATGAAGATGAGAAGGATGACTCCAAGGATGCCGATGAGGATATTGCCGCTCAGGATCAACCCAAGGCCGATCATGTTAAACGCAAACGCCATCGCTGCTTTCGCCACACAAATCGCAGCAAGCCTGGTGTACGACATGAGGTGACTGGTGATTTCTAAGACTTCGACTAGACCAAATCCACCTGCGACGATGATTATGATAATGATACCAAGGATGCCGAGTACCAGAGAGAGATATGGGACAAGTAACCCGCCGAACGAAAACCCTGATTTCACGAGTGGGATAAGGCTGCCCCAGAGGACTGGTTCTAATGCCGTTGTCTTCAAGGGTTTAAGCCATTGTCCTATGGTCCAGTCCGCCATGACGAAAATCAGAAGCGCTAACGCGGTGAGGACAAACAGAAGACCGATCTTGGTGATCGCATGTTTCCGGTTATGTTTCCGCTCCACAAATAACCCGATGAGAAGGCCTAGCCCAAGGTGCAAATATCCTGCAATAATCGAGATGACCAGCAGTTGTGTCATGCCAAGGGATTCCATTTTATGGATCACAGAAGGGATCGGGATATGGATCCCTAAAAGGGTTGACCAGCTGTACGCTGCTTCTCCTTCGGCACCATGGGAAAGCAGGAACGGTAGACCGAACATATCACCAAAAAGGAAAAGACCAAAGATTGACGAAAACACTCCTGCGATGATGATGTACCATCCGATGTTTGAGAACCCTTCACTGTCCTTGAAGGCTTTCATGAAAAGAACACCAAAGAGGATTAAGAGAATCCCATAGCCGATATCTCCAATCATCAATCCGAAGAACAAAGGAAAAATCAATGAGAGAATGAAACTGGGATCGATATCTCGATAATTCGGAATGGAGTATAATTCCAGCAAAAACTCAAAGCGTCGAACAGGTCGTGGGTTTTTCAGCAATGTTGGTGGCTCATCATCATGTCGCTGTTCGATCTCCTGGACATACAAGGAGCCTCCCATGTCTTTTTCAAGGGTTTCCAGGACAAATTTTGCCTCATGTTTTGGGACCCAGCAATCAATCAGGAACGAATGCTCCGTGGTTCCAAACAGTACGGGAGCCTCTGCTTTTTGCACCTGTATGGTGAGATATTCCTCACTAGCTAAGATGAACTCTGCGTATCGTTTTCGATAGTCTAAAATGTCCTTTGTGGTCTGCAGGAGTTTCTCAGAAAGTTCCTGTTTCTGTGCAGTCCATTTTTCGAGGAATTGTTTTGGAAGACCGGTCCCTTCAGGTAGTTTTACTTCTGTAAAACCACAGTCGTTGAGAATCTTTCCAGCATCTTCTGTGTATTTTTTTATGATGAATAGCGCAATCATCTGATCATCAGTATCAGAGGTGAACAGCTCATATTCATCGGTGATATTTGGAAGGCTGTCCATCAGTTTTTTTATGTCTCGAACATACCCGGTAAACACGATGAGATGATCGTACCCCTGATAATCCTGCAGGGGGATATCCATTGCTGCGAACGGTTGTAATTGACGGATACGCTCATCGATCTTGCGGAAATGCTCCTCGATACGTGTTTTTGTCTCAGTCAATGAAAGGACACTGAGCTCCATATCCTGTATTTTTAATGCGATATCTCGTTGTATCTGTTTTTCTGGGAGTTTCTCAGAGATCGTCTGTTTCTCCCGTTCAAGGGAGAGCATCTGAGCACTTGAACGGATTTTAAGAAGGCTTTGACTTACCTCTGATGCTTTTGTGGTTGGGACCCCAAGATGAAGCTGCTCATCAGCATCACCAGCTTTAAAATCAATGATATGAACTACCTCTAAGGAATGCAACAGCTCGATGGTGTTTTCTAAATCTTGTTTTGCACCAATGATCAACGTCCGTGTCATCTCTTGAGGTCTAAACATGCATAAACTCCATGAATTCCTCGACGAAATACTCCTGAGCCTTTTTTATCTGAGCTTTCTTTTTTAGGGTTTCAGCATCAGCCATTGCTTTTTTTACAACACGAGATCGTTTGTCCCCCATCTCTTTGTTTGCACTACCAAGTACCTCATCACGTTCAGCCTTCAACTTTCGTTCCCCGTCATCCTGTAGTTTTTGGGCTTGTTTCTGAGCCTGGGTGAGGATCTCATTTCTTTTATGTTGAGCCGCATCAATGCTACTGTGGATTTCTGCTTCAGTTGATTTTAATTTTTCAAGGATTTCCTTTCGGTCCATTGTATGAACACATCCAGTTGTTGGCGTTGGAAGGGATTACACCGTAATATCCCCTTATTATTAAAAATATCTGTATTCGTGTCGTAATGAGAAACATGGTCTGTAAAAGGAATCATGGGATTATGAGATGGTTTCTCGGATGATCCTTGCCAGTTCCTCTGCTGCCTGCTTGCATTCTTTACTCAGACCCAGGAAGATATCACGTGATTTTGGTTCGATCCCTAAAAAAATGACAGAAGCACCACATCTGCGTTGGATTTCTGCTACGACTTCCAAAGCAGGGATCGTATGAGTCGTAAATAATCCTTGTTCGACGTCAGCTGGTAAGAGAACCTTCCATGACCCTGGTGTTTGATGAAGCTCTGCAGCATCGACAATCAGGACATGGGTTGGATGTGAGGCGCACGCCGGCCCGATGAATACCTCCGGGGTCATATGCCCTTCGAAAACCTTGAATCGATCGTTCATAAAAGGCTTGAGAAGACGGATGACCTGTAGTCCGACTGCGTCATCAGCCCGAAGCTCATTACCCATGCCGATAACGACCAAGACGTTGGCTTTTTCCAGAAAACTAACCAGTTTATTTAACAATCGCTTCGCCTTTCTTATAATGCGCAAGCTCAAACTCAGCGGTCATCTCAATGGCATCCTTTGGACAGGTCTCTGCGCATTGTGCACAGAACGTGCAATAATCCAAATCAAAGACCGGGCGTTTTTTACCATCGATCTCATGCATGATGCATGCTCCTGATGGGCAATCACGTGCGCATAACCCGCAGTTGATACAACGGTCAAGATGGAACTTCATTTTACCCCGTAATGTCTCTGGTGGGGTGAGCCGCTCAATTGGGTACAGAACGGTGACAGGTTTTTTAAAGATAAAACCAACAATTTTTGGCAGCATCTTGCCTGGGACCTTCATTTTAGATGCCCCCTAGGAATCGTACCATGATGGCAATAAAAATCTGCACAAACGCTAGGGGGATGAGCCATTTGTACGCAAAACTGATCATCTGATCAGTCCTGATACGAGCGACTGCTGATTTCATCAAAATGAGCAGGAAGATGACAAAGAGTGTTTTTGTTAAAAACACCAGGGCAGCAACAACCCAGGAAAGATAGACAGGTTCCAAGTTTACTATCGGTTCTGGTCCTGCTAGGAAAACCACAGCGATCAGTCCAGCGCCAACGACCATTTCTGCGTCCCGTGCGAGACGGAACAACGCCAGACGTCTTCCTGAGTACTCCACCAAGGGTCCTGCGACAATCTCGGTTTCTGCTTCAGGGATATCGAAGGGGAGACGCTCTAATTTTCCCTGCAGTGCGATTAGTCCGATGACAAAACCAAGCAGGGAGACAATGAATTCTAACGGATGGGTGATTTCAAAACGTACGATATTAGCCATTTTCCAGGATCCCTGAACTAAAGCCGGGGTCAACAGAGCTAAAAAGAAAGGGATCTCATAGGAGAACAAGAGGGAAGCAACACGCATTCCCCCTTTCTGACCAAAGACATTCCCTGAATACCATCCTCCAAGGAACAATGCAAGAGTTGGGATGGTAAGCAGATAGAGGACTACAACAAGATCTCCGTTGAAGCTATGCAATCCAGCATACGAGACGATCGGCAGATACAAAAATGCAGCAAATATCGCTGCAAGGCCGATGATAGGAGCCGCGGTGAACATGAACCGTTCTGCTTTCTCAGGCACGATGTCTTCTTTTGCGGAGAGTTTTACAAGGTCCGCGAATGGTTGTAAGAATGGTGGTCCGACACGTCGTTGTATACGGGCATAGATCTTTCTGTCCATATATTCGGTAAACAAGCTAAAGACAAAAAGGAAGAGAAACCCAGGGAAGATAAACAAATATAGCAGCGTAAGAAGAATGTCTA
>DATMWV010000099.1:0-12212 GCA_035562195.1 Thermoplasmatota archaeon | reverse complement strand
CGGTGATGCAGATGCAACGAATGTAAATGTGACACTGCACCTAAACGGTGGGCTCATCATTATAGGAAAAGAAAAAACAACGACCATTCAAACGTTATCGATCGGAGAAACAAACGAAGTAAGCCTTGGCTTTGTTTTAGGAATCGGGAAAACAACCATCATTGGTGCAGTTACCTGCGATGAGGGAATATCTATAGAAAGGTCAGCCAGCGCCTTCATCCTGATATTCTTTATCCTAGGATTAAAATAATCATTCAAGTGCAATCTTGATCATCTCTTTAGAAGATTGATGACAAAAAATAATTGTAGAGAATTGTATTTATTTAGTAAACAAAAATCAACGTGAGTTTTTCAACTCAGTGACAAGTTTTTCAAGAGCTTTGGATCGATGTGAAAATCGGTTTTTCTCTTCAATTGTCATTTCACCAAATGTTTTCTCTGAACCTTGAGGAACAAATAATGGATCATATCCAAATCCATGTTCACCTCGCGGTACCGCTGAAATCATCCCACTGCATTCACCGACAACTATCACAGGCGTCTTTCCTGGTTCGCTATAAACGTACACCGATCGAAACACAGCGTTCCTGTTTTTCTTATTCTCAAGTAATCGTAATATCCCAGGTAATCCGATCGTGAAAAACACGTATTTCGAGTACACTCCAGGAAACCCTTGCAGGGTGTCAATAAATAGCCCTGCGTCTTCAAGCATGAACGCTTGGTGATACTTCGCTTGAATATGTGCAATTCCCTGAAGGGCGACTTCCTCAAGGGAGTCTGCTTGCACCTCAGGATAACCAAGATCTTTTTGTATCACTGAATAACCAAGCGGTCGCAGCTTCTCTATTGCTTCTTTTACTTTCCCCTGGTTACTGGTGATAAAATACAGTTTTTTCATCGATACCTTCCTCGCCGAACGATCTCCTCAATTTTTTCTACCACAGCAGATGCGTCTCCCTTAAATTGCTTTGTATATCCTTCAAGGACGTCCTTGAAACAAGAGGAGTATTTCGAATGGGTTGACTCAAAAGCCTCCATGAGAACATGCAAATCAACTCCTTTAGCCTCCAGTTCAATGTTTTTACAACCTAACCCAAAATCAATGAAATAAATCCGATCATCAAGAGAAATCATGTTCGATGTAGTGATATCCCCATGGATGATATCATGATTATGGAGTCGTGCGATGGATTCTCCAATTTTCACACAGATCTTTCTTCGTTCTGATTCTTCTAATCCATTGAGAATATCCTTGATGCGCTTACCTGCTAGGTATTCCATGGTTATCGCTCCCTTCGCTAGATCAACATCATAGAGCAGGGGAACAGACACACCATAGCTGCGTGCTTCTGCGATTAATTTAGCTTCTTCTTTCGTCCTATATGAAATAAGTTGATGATCGATTTCCTTGATTCGATACGCTTTCTTCACCCGCTGCTTCAGAACAACTGTCTTCCCCATGTATTCTGATAAACGGATTTCTGCTTCAGCACCCCGGTATAATATTTTATTAGTCACGCCAGGTGACCTCCACCATATCTGTCCGGAACCGCTGATTAATAAGGCTGTCATCAAGATTCATCCGAACACCACTCTCATACATCAAGAACCCAAGCCATGCGATCATCGCACCATTATCGACACAGACGTCTTTTGAGGGGACAAAAAATTGTGCACCACGATCCCGAGCCATGATCTGAACCATCTCACGAAGCCGTTTGTTCGATGCAACCCCACCCCCAAGCAAGACTTCTTGTTTCTCAGTATGTGCCATCGCCCGTTCGGTAACCTCAGTCAGCATCGCAAAAGTCGTCTCCTGCAGAGAATAACAGACATCCTCAAGTCGTTTTCCTAAGTTTACGTAGTTTTCTGCAGCGGTCAGAAGACCAGAAAAAGCAAGATCCATCCCTTTGATAGAATACGGTAATGGGAGATACTGTGTTCCTTTTTTTGCAAGCTCCTCGATTTTTGGTCCACAGGGGAATTGCAGACCGATCGCCCTGCCGAATTTATCAAGACAATTACCGATCCCCACATCAAGAGTCTCCCCAAACACACGGTATTTCCCTTCCGCAAATGCAATAACCTGAGTGTTCGCCCCTGACACATACAACAACACAGGATCCCTACACCCCGTGACCGTACCACGACCGATCTCCAGATGGGCCACACAATGATTCACACCCATCAATGGTTTTTCAAGGGTCAATGCTAAAGCTCGGGCCGCAGTTGCTGCGGTACGCAGACAAGGCCCCAGACCAGGACCCTGGGAAAACGACACAAGATCGACCTTAGCAAAATCCACATTAGCAATCCTAACAGAATCAGAGATAAGGCTCGCGATATAGGAGGCATGATGATTCGCTGCTTCCCTTGGATGAATTCCACCTTTCACGGGTTGATACGTCTTAATGAGATTGGAAAGAACACGGCAGCTACCGTTGACATTTTCAATAATCCCAACCCCGATGGAATGAGCAGTACCTTCAATACCTATACAAATCATTATCACTGGGTAATAAAAGGAATATAAAATACATTTGGTTACAGGCAAAACATCTTTTATTCTTCGACTTCTTCTTCATAGAGATAAATATAACCGGTTTTCAGTAAGACGAACACCACACCAATCACACCAAAAATGATTATTAAAACAATAAAAATAATTAACCAGGGGATCTCAAAAAAGACATTTTCTTCAGATGGGATCGGTTCAACATACGGTTGGATTTGTCCCAGGGATGGAATGTAAAGATACTCCCAACGTCCATCACTATCATCATCGATTAAAAAGACTCCGCCATCCTTCCATTTGATATCATTCGAAGCTGCATTGGCAGGATTATAGAAGGTTCCTTCGTGTTCAGAGGTATAAATAATCTGATAGCTGATGTTATTCAGGACAACAAGATCGATAGATGCTCCATTGGCCGCGGATTTATCAGTGATAATCACTTGAATTGGATCAGACCATGCTGATTCAAGACCATATTGGTCCCTAGCTTGCGTCCGTAACACAAACGCACCTGGTTCTGCCCACGAAAAAGACAGATAGGAGCTTGTACCAGACGGTACATACGGGGTCCATTCTGAGTAGGTACCATTCCCATAATCAAAACGATAACACACCTGATAATCATAGGGACTCGTTGTTAACGCCGAATAGGTATACACCGTGTTATTAAACCCCTGTATTTTTCCAGTATGTAAGATAGGTGCGAAGGGGACATCATCATTTGAATATGTGGTAATTTCAATCATCATTGCATCCGACCAGATGCCATATGGAGCAGTATCACTTTTAAATTTCACATGTAATTGATAAGTGCCTACCTCACCCCAGTGATGTGTCTCTGTGATACTGGTCTGATTTTGTTCAAGCTGAAGCCAAGTGCTATTCGTTCCATCCCCCCAGTCAAACATCCAGAATGATTCCGGATTCAATGTCACGATAGCATATTCATAATCAATTCCGACGTAACCAAACGTTGTCCCTAGAGGAGTAGACGGGGTATACATCGGTGTTTTTGATACAACGACTGGTGAACTAAAGACTATCGTACAACATATCATTACCATAATCCAAAAAACAAAGAGCATTTGAATAAAAGATACGTACACGCTCTTTTTACCACTACTGATATGATTTGTTGTTTTTTGCTGCATCCCGAATTCTCATAAAAATCATATTCTAGGTATATAAGCTTTGTTGGCATGTGCTATGGTATTGTTCTATTTTCGAATGCCGATATCAACTGAGAGTTCATCGATCATCCATTTTTTGCATAAAACCCCTGAGGGTGTCTCGACAAACGATACTGATTTCGACCGTGTTTCCTCTTTGATATGATCCTTCCAATCATCCAATGCTGCTCGTTTTGAAGCATCCAACGCGATTTCTGTGACAATCCGATCCTCAACAGCAAGGTTGACTTCTTTACGCATGGATTGGATACGTCGAATCAGCTCTCGTGCTAGTCCTTCTGCCTCCAACGCAGGAGTAATAGTCGTATCTAAAAACAAAGTGACATCTTGAATCGTTGCCTTTGCGAACTGTTCTTTTTCATGTTCTACGACTTCAAAATCATCAGCAGTCAATCGGATGGTCTGGCCATCAACAGCAAGGAGGACTTCTTTTTTCTTCTGAAGTTGTTCATATAAAAGATGTAAATCCTGCATCTCAAGTGCCTGAGCGATATGTTTTGCTTTTTCTTTGTATTTCGGACCGAGATGAGAGTATTTTGGTTTAACGGTTTTTATGAGAAACGCGGTAGGATCTCTTGCGTACTTAACAGTTTTTACATTAAGCTCCTCTTTGATTAGATCGAGTAATGGTTTTGTTGATGTTTCAATCTCTTTAGAGCAAACGATGGACGCAGCAGGTAGCGGGTGTCTCCCCTTGATGTTAATTTTTGATCGAAGCGCCCGACCAGACTCAACCAACGCTCGGATCTGCTCCATTCCGCTCTCAAGATCCTCATGGATAGCATCTGTATCAACCGCAGGATACCTGCAGAGATGCACACTTTCAGGCATCTCCGATGTTTTAAGATTTTGATAGATCTCCTCTGTGATAAACGGGATGAATGGAGCAAGTAGTTGAGATAACCCAATAAAGATTTCATACATGGTATGATACCCAGACATCTTATCAGAGGTCTTTTCCTCAGTCCATAGTCTTTTTCGCGACCTTCTGAGGTACCAGTTGCTGAAATCATCAATCACAAAATCCTCGATCGCTCTGGCAGCTTTATGAGTCTCAAATCCTTTGATATGACCCTGAACATCCCTGGTAAGTTTGTTGAAACGACTCATGATCCATTGATCCAGTAGCCCCCGTTTGTCAAGAGGGATACACCCGTTCTTCGCATCAAAAGCATCTAAGATCGCATACGTGGTGAAGAAATTATAAGAATTCCAAAACGTTAGCAAGAACTTCCCAAGGGTGTCTTTTACCGCCTCTTCGTAGAACCGTGTGGACATCCATGGTGCGTTCGCGGAGATCAGATACCATCGTAACGCATCAGCACCTTCATGGTCAAGGATGATGGTCGGATCCACATAGTTCTTCTTACTTTTACTCATTTTCTGATTGTCTTTATCAAGGACCAACCCAAGGGTGAGAACGGTTTTATAGGGATTTTTGTCAAATAAAAATGTGGAGATGGCAAGCAGCGAATAGAACCATCCTCTGGTCTGATCCAAGGCTTCACTGATGAAATCTATCGGGAAGTTTTCTTTGAAGAGTTCTTTATTTTCGAACGGATAATGCCATTGAGCGAAAAACGATGAACCAGAGTCATACCAACAGTCGATGACTTCTTTTTCTCGTAGCATCCTTGCATGACATTTCGGGCATTGTACGACAAGCTCATCGACAAAGGGTTTATGCAGATCGTATTTCTCAGGGAAACTCTCACTAAGGTCCCGAAGCTCCTGGACACTGCCCACACAGAGAATATGATGACATTTCTTGTTTGTACACGTCCAAATAGGTAGTGGTGTGCCCCAATAGCGGTCCCTTGAGAGCGCCCAGTCTTTGACATCTCTGATGAAATCACCGAAACGTCCTTGTTGCAGATGGGACGGATACCAGGCGATCTGATTGTTGTTTTTCACCAGTGATTCCTTGACTTTTGACATTGCGATAAACCAGGATTCCATCGCATAATACAACAGGGGTGAATCGCATCGCCAGCAGAAGGGATATTCATGAGTGTGTTTCTTTGTTCCAGCAAGCAAGCCTCGTTCCTCGAGATATTGGATGATGTTTGGGTCTGCGTCTTTGACAAACTGTCCACGCCAAAGTGTTACTTCCTCAGGAAACGTCCCATCCAGTTTCACGAGTTGAACAACAGGGAGGTCATAGGTGCGTCCTATGTTATAATCATCTTCACCGAACGCTGGAGCGATATGGACAATGCCGGTGCCATCCTCCATGGTTACAAAATCAGCAAGGACGACATACCATGCTTTTTTCTCAGGGGAAGAATACGTAAACAAAGGCTCGTATTCCTTATGTTCCAGTTCTTTCCCCGTGTATCTGTCAAGAACTTCGTACTCCTGGCCTTTGAGCAGAGCTGTTGTACGTTGTTCAGCTAAAATGAGTATCTCACCATTTGACCGTACTTTCAGATAGTGCTCCTTGGGATGGACCGCAAGTGCAACATTGGAAATTAATGTCCAGGGTGTCGTAGTCCATGCAAGAAAATATCCTTCCTCGTTTTTTATCTTGAATTTCACAAAAATGGATGGATCCTCGACGACTTTGTACCCCTGAGAGATCTCATGTGTGGACAATGCTGTCCCACAACGAGGACAATAGGGGACGACCTTATGACCGCGGTATAATAATTTTTTTTTCCAAGCCTGCTGCAACGACCACCAGACTGATTCGATATATTCGTTCTTCAACGTGATATACGGGTCGTCCATGTCAAGCCAGAACGCTATCCGCTGGGTCATTTCCACCCAGGCGTGCTCATAGCGGAAGACACTTTTTTTGCATTCTTCGTTAAATTTTGCTACCCCATAGGTCTCGATTGCTTGTTTATCCTCAAGACCAAGTTTTTTCTCCACCTCTATTTCAACAGGTAACCCATGAGTGTCCCATCCTGCTTTCCGCAGGATATACTGTCCGTTCATCGTCTGATATCGGAGGATCAGATCTTTCATGACTCGTGTCAAAACATGACCAGGATGAGGAAGACCGTTGGCGGTAGGGGGTCCTTCTAAAAAGACGTATGGTTTGCATCCTTTTCGCTGTTCTATTGATTTTTTAAAAATTTTGTTGTCGTTCCAGAATTTCTGAATACGTTCTTCTACTTCTTTTGGGTTGTATTTCTGTTGAGGAGATTGCATCATTGGACTGCACCAAATAAGCTTTAAGATATGTTAAAGTCGCCTGGTAATGGCACAACGTCGTTAAAATCGTTTCCCTTTAAAGATTCCTTTAATAATTTCTTGGGTCTTGTGATTTCATTATCTCCCGAATAAGAGAGGTCGCGTAACATCCTTTTTGTAGCTCAAAGTGCATGGTGAGAGCTTGACGATCCATCGTGTATTCATCAGTATGCAAGGTCCATTCAAGGCTCGGGAGCAACGCGAGTAACGGCCGTCTTAATCCAGATGAAGACAGGAACGGGATCTCAGGGATGATAAAATCCCTTGAGTCGATCTTCTGAGCGTCAATAACAGCATGTTCGATTTTGCCCATCTCACCATCCGCGTACATGCTGTCATATCCGACAAGAAGACCGGTGACGACTGCTTTTTTTTTCGATATTTGAGCATTGACTTTATCGATGTTTGATGTTGTGACCGGGATTATTTCATTTACAATACTATTCTTCCTCATGGGATAAATGATATCTCCGATGACTGCCTGGTGAATCGGCAGGTTACGACGGATTCGTTCACTAAGTATTTTATTAAAAACCAATGATTCGTATGCATTGACAAACATCATGAGAAGATTCTTTGGAAGCTCCTTGAACGCACCAATGAAGTCAGTAGGATTCTGAATAAGTTTATTCAACATTGCTTTTTCAAAATTCAATGCCTGAGGATAGGACTGGAATGCTTTTGCGTAATCTCTTGTTTTTTCAAGTTCTGCTCGTAGCGCGTAGGTCGTTTCATTTTCCCCTTTCATCGGATTTCCAATATAGGTCATCACCGCTTTTTCGAACTCCCCTTGAACAATGTATTTTCCCACAACATGGGTAATGGGTCGCATAATCCCGAATCGTTGAATCCCATAAAAATTCGGAAAACCACCCCATTTTTGAAAAGAGGAAATCAAAGAGATGATGTCTTCTGGTACAATCTCTTCTGGTATGTTTCGTATCGTGATATCAAAGCGATTGCCCAATAACTCTCCGATTCGCACTGGTACATCTGACTGATAAATGTTTTCGATTGAAACATCTTTAATGGTAAGAGCAGATAGTTGTTCAGGCAGAACATGGTCAAAAGACATCAACTGGGTCGTCCAGGCTCGTTTATCTTTGGTTCCAGCGAAACTTATTCGTCTTTGTGAGAGATGCAATCGGTGCGCCATTTCTTGCACAAGAGTATGGGTCTCCCAATTTCGACTGGTGATCTCTGCGATAGTAAAATTCCCTACGTCTTTCTTTGGCGGGTATAAATACAGTTCAGTGACATGAAAATCATCGATACGTACACGAAGTTTCCCCTCAATTCCAGGATGGTCCGTACAATAGGTCTCGATACCGATTTCGTGTTCAAAATCAGGGGTTTTCATCACCGCGCTGCTCTGTTATTTTTCAAAATTCTTGCCAAATAGCTTAATCTCATCCTCAAGGTATTTAACCGCTTTTTTTAATGCCTCCTCAGGTGAGCCTTTTTTTACACGGATGAACAGCCGTTTTTGCACAGCAAGGGGGTTGTCCGCCATACACGCAGCGTACTCAACATCATCATTCTGAAGCAGGATATGAGCGATCGGATGAAGAATGGTTTCATCTTCACCGGTGATTTCCAATTCAAGTTCGGTTTTTGTTTTTCTGATGGTTTTTAATTCCATATTTTCACAGACCTTTCTTATTATTTATAAGTGTTCTATATCAAGATTTCCATAGTCTTCTGCGATACGCCGATGTTCTTTATTCCCACAGTTTTCACATTCAAGCCCATGGCTTTTTTTGACGAGTGGATGGCGACATCTTGAACAGAGTGCTTTAATGGCCCCTAAATTTCTATCTTTTGTCTCAAGCTGAACGCTCGGCTTTACTTGAATGACTTTCGCCCGGATGTAATCCTCAGACTTGTACTCTGTAGATGCGTCTTTGATGAATCCCTGAGCAATCTCTTTTACATGGACGGTTGCGTCAGTTTCACCAGAGATAGACCTATTTTTTCCAGTAACATGAACCACTTCAGCGATAATCATGGTTGGTTTTGCATTTGTCACCCTTGCGATAACGACATCTCCTCGTTTCAGGACTACAGGTGTACTTGATGCTGGTTTAACCTCTGCAGTACGATGTTTTTCATCAACTATATATGTACCTATTCGCGCTGCTCGGATGATCCCATTTTCTTCAAATGTCCCTTCTCCAGGTAATAATTCCTCAGAAGTGGAGAGTTGATCACCAGGCATGACTAATTTATGTTTCATGTTTTCTCACAAATCCAAATAGGCAAGCCAATCTATGTTTTAAAGGTTATGGTCGAAGTATTCTTCTAACGAAATATTAGGGATACTGGAGTAAAAAGTCTTATAAATGGCATGTTTATTTCGATGTTCCTAAGTATCAAGTTTCATGATAGGTGAAAAAGTATGTCACGGAAACCAGCAAGAATGATTCGTGCAGTAAGAGGTATGGCCACGACTCGAAGAGAGTATATGGGCGGTGTTCCCGCATCTCGTCTCACACAGTTTGTCATTGGTAATAAAACAGCGAAGTTTCCTGTTCAATTATCATTAGTTACCAAAGAGAAATGCCAGTTGCGACATAATGCTTTAGAATCTGCACGTATCTCAGCAAACAAAGCCCTTGAGAAAAACATCGGTTCTGCGAATTATCGATTACACATCCGAGTCTATCCTCATATCGTCATCCGTGAAAACAAACAAGCGACAGGAGCCGGGGCTGACCGTGTCTCCCAAGGAATGCGACGGGCATACGGAAAACCTGTAGGTACTGCTGCTCGTGTGAAAGTGGATCAAATTTTAATGACGCTGGATACATCAGAGCAGTACATAGTTCCCGCACGAGAAGCCTTGCGGAAAGCAGGGATGAAACTCTCCGCACCATGCGTTATTAATGTTGAAAAAGGCGCAGAGCTACTCCATTAAAAACCCCTGGTTAAATATATTTGATAAAAAAGGGTATCAGGATCAATCCCAGTATTAACAATGAGATTGCCAAGGAGATGTTTTTAACAATTTTTTCTTTGGTTTCCTCTTTAATTCCTCTTTTAAATCGAATGATGAGCGCACGGATGCCGTCATTGAACAGGAAACCTCCATCAAGCGGAATCATTGGCAGCACATTAAAAAGGGATACCGCAAGGTTAAGCCAGAAAATCCAATATATCGCGTTCACGATGATCCAAAATAGAGGAACAGGCAGCACAGCTAAAGGACCTGAAATACTATAGGAATCAGAAAAGGGTGAGACGATAGGGTTGTACCCAGCAAAGTATCCAAGTAAGGGGAGGCTGTAGAACGTCAATAATCCTTGAGGAAAATTATTAAACGGGTTTTTTAAGATAGCAAGATACTCCTTAAAGACCGAGTCTCGTAAGACTGATTGGACCCCGAGATAACCTTTTCCTTGGTAGGATTCATTGTTTACGTAGATTGTCGGTCGCTTTGAGTACTCTAGATATTTATCACCAAGGAGCACCTCTGATGTATATTCGGCACCATTTTTTATAAAAGTGATAGTGATTGTTTGATTCGCCCTGGTGTTATTCCATACAGTAAAATATTCTTGACCACTGTGAATTTCTGTGTTGTTCATCCCTGTAATGATCACACCTGCTACCAAGTTGATTTGTGATGCTGGTGAATCTTGGTCAACTGTGAAAATAATCGCTCCTTCTTCCGCTGGTTGGACAGCAGACATACATACACCGGAAAACAGTAAAATACAGATGAGAACGACAACGAAATTCGCTGCCGGGCCTGCTGCATAAATCCTCATCCTTGAATGAATACTTGCTTTTTTTACCTCTTCATCATCAGGCTCGCAGAACGCTCCAATTGGAACAATCAAATACAGGATGCCGAGTGATTTTACTTTCAGTTTATCAACAAGGGTGAGAATCCCATGGGAGAATTCATGGACGATGATTGCGACAATAAGCCCAAGAAGAACGTACCCGAGGAGTTCAAGGGGGAGAATTGGGTTAATCCCCGGGAGCACCAAAGCAACCTCGGGTCCTGGTAATGCATTTCTCTGCTCAGCGGTAAATCCAAAAACGAGCCATGCGGTCATGATCATTAAAGCAGTCATCAATACCATGGTGATGAAACAGAAAATTATGCTAATGTTCCCATAAATCCTCCAGAACCGTGTCCGTTTGGCACGGTTTTTCAGGAACTGTATTCCCTTCTGGGTCCGCCACATCAGAGCCGGTCCATAAAACGAAATATTGTATTTCTTAAGAATGCCTTTTTTATGAAGAAGAAATACAATTAATGCGTACACCAAGATGATGCTTACAAAAATCAAGATACTATCAATAATCGTCATAGTGTCTTTCGCTGAATACCTCAAGAGTTTTTAAAGTAATGGTCCAAGATCCTTTCGTCGGATGCTTTTACATTTTCTGTGTTTGTTCCTCAATAGTACGTTCATACGTCTCTGCAATAAATTCCTCTTTGATGTAATGGTAGCTGACTGCCCCGATAAAGACAATGATAATACCTGCAGCAATATACCCCCAGAATGTCAAGGTAAAAAACGGGTCGATGATAAATCCGCGGCCGTTGCGAAACTCCCAGATCACCTGACCAAAAGTGTCAAACAACATAGAACCAATGAAACCAAAGGCGAATAACGAAAACGGCACCACCCAGTACGACCAGAGGATCTTTTTTTCTCTGATATAAAGATCGGTCACTCGCCCAAAAGCGGCAAGCAAACCTGCAGCAACAACCCCCCAGGTGATTCCTGCAAGAAATTTCAGGACAAGAACGTCAAGGAATTGTTGATACTGGTTGAAGGTGTTGTTGTACGCATAAAAAAGACTGACTGCGATAATGACCATGGCAAGAATAGAGGTGTAAAATGATGGTCTGCCGGTGAGAAGCCCATCTCTGAATTCATGCCAGATGACCGCGACTTTTTTCTCAGAGTTGAACGTTCTGATTAAAAGGTAAATACCTAAGGTAAACAAGATAGCGCCAAACCCGCTGGCTGCCATCCCGAAGATAGCAAAAATAGCCCAGACAATCAGAATGAGTGCAATCGGGAGGAAAAATTGTTTCTTTACTTTATCCTCATCAAGGAGTTTAATGATCCGATAATAGGTATCCTCTAGTTGTTTGCTTTGTTTGACATTCACCCGTTGAATCGAATTAATCCGTAGCCTGCTTTGGATGATAGGTAGGATATATTCGTCTTCAGCACCATCACTGATTAAAATTGCATCTTCAGCGTTGATTACTTTGATTACGAAATCAAGTTGTTCAGAGAGTTTCTGATCTGATTTGACTCCGACGTTGATATCACCACATA
>DATMWV010000098.1:0-3877 GCA_035562195.1 Thermoplasmatota archaeon | reverse complement strand
ATGTATATTTAATAATAGTAGCAGCCAAGTGCCTACAAAAAAATTCTAATAGTATCTTCTGTTTTATTGTAGGCATTATATCTTACTGATGTGGCTATATGAAAGTAGAAGAGGCGGGTTTTCACAGTACACGTATCCAAGACGACTTTGAAGGAACCTATGACCAAGGCACTCAAATCTATCATGCCCTCATGCCCTATCGAGTCAAAGACATTCTGATTGTCTCTAGTTTGTATGATGCATTTACAATCGAAGAGGAAGGATTAATTGCAGAGCTTGTCATAGGGCAGTATCAGCATCTCTTGCTTAGTCAACCACCTCGGGTGACCCGTGTTTTTTCAGGAGAGAACGCAATACAGAAAATCAAGGAACATCGGTATGATCTGATTATCACCATGGCAAAAAATATCGGCATGGACCCCTTTGATTTTGGAAAAAAAATCAAGAAACTTCATCCGGAATTACCGATTGTCTTACTCGCAACGGATCGTGCTGATATCAACCAGTTCCAGGACCGCGAGGATGTCAAAGAAGGTGTTGATAAAATCTTTGCATGGACCGGGGATCCAACACTGTTTCTTGCTATTATCAAATACATCGAGGACAGCATGAACGTTCGATATGACACCGTCAATGGGAATGTTCGTGTTGTTATTATGGTGGAAGATTCCATTTATCATTATTCAATGTTCCTGCCTATTTTATATACAGAGGTTGTGCAGCAGACACGACGATCTCTGTCTGAGGATTTAAATGAGATGCAGCGACAGTTACGTCGAAGAGCACGACCAAAAATTCTCCTAGCAGAGACATTTGAAGAAGCAATGTACTATTATAAAAAATACAAGGATTATATCCTGGGAGTACTTTCTGACGTCAGCTTCAAAAAAGACGGTAGTGTCAATCCAATAGCAGGCTTCGAGTTTGCACAGTTCATTCGAAGGGAGTCTATTCATCTCCCCATCATGATGCAATCTACCGATCTTACCAATCGGGAGAAAGCGGATATTTTAGATGCATATTTTTTACATAAGAAATCACCGACTCTCGTACAAGACTTCCAACATTTCCTTGTGAACCATCTTGGTTTTGGCGATTTCCTATTTTTGTTGCCGAAGGACATAAAATTACAGAAAAAGAAAAGTATGTACTCAGGTCCTGAGGAGCAACATGTTCAAACAACGGAGATTGCTCGGGCGTCAAACATGCGAGAGTTTGAAGAAGCACTCCAAAGAATACCCATGGAATCTATCTTATATCACTCAGTACGAAACCATTTCTCAAATTGGCTTATGGCTCGTTGTGAATTTGATCTCGCAAAGGAATTACGACCGAAAAAAGTATCTGATTTTTCTGATCTGAACGCAGTACGAGAATATCTAATTTCAGTATTTAATGAAGCGCGAAAAAGTAAACAGCGAGGCATTATCACTGATTTCGATGAACAAAAATTTGAGTTTGACTCTTCCTTTACGCGATTACGTGGTGATTCACTAGGTGGAAAAGGCCGAGGTCTTGCATTCATGCGATCGCTCTTGATGCATTATAAATTAGAAGACAAATATAAGAACATCATAATAAAGGTACCAAACACAGTTGTGATTGGCACACTTGAATTTGATCGTTTTATCTCGGATCATAATCTCCACCGTTTTTTTAAAAATGAACAACTGACAGACTCTGAGATAGCTCATGCGTTTCTCGAATGTGACATCTGTGGTGAATTAAAGCAAAAACTAAAAGTGATTCTACAACATTTTAGAACACCGCTTGCGGTACGGTCATCAAGTCTGCTTGAAGATTACCAAAATCATCCTTTTGCAGGCATGTACTCAACACATTTATTACCGAACAATCATGAAGATGATAACGATCGGCTCGATCAACTCTGCCAGGCTATAAAACTTGTCTATGCATCGGTGTTTTTCAGAGAACCAAAGGCCTATGCAGAATCCCTCTCATTGAAAATCGAAGAAGAAAAAATGGCAGTCATCATCCAAGAGCTTGTCGGAAATGAATATAACGGTCGATATTATCCTACTTTTTCTGGTGTCGCCAAATCCTATAATTTCTATCCTATCGCACATCAAACGCCAGAGGAAGGAATCGTAAATATTGCCGTAGGGCTTGGAAAAGCAGTGGTTGGCGGAGAAAAGGTTTTTCGGTTCTGTCCACGTTATCCTGAGAGTAACCCTGATTTTTCCTCACCTGAGTTGGTCCTTGAACATACCCAACGGGAGCTCTATGTCTTAAATACTCACAATAGAGATTTTAAACTTTCTGACCTAAACGATAATCATATCCTCAAACTGCAAACAACAGATATAAGAAATGATGGTCCCCTGGAATTCGTCGCAAGTAGTTATGACCGAAACGATGGCGTTATCAGAGATGGTCTTTCTGAGACAGGACTTCCATTAATCACGTTTGCAGGTATACTCAAATATGATGCATTCCCCCTCGCACCGCTGCTCAGAGACCTTTTGTTGCTAGGTCAGAAAGGCATGGGATGCCCGGTCGAATTTGAATTCGCAGTAAATATCAATCCGCAGAACCATACACTACCGACTTTTGCTATCCTACAAATTCGACCTTTTGTCGTCTCCACCGAGCAGCTTGACATCGGTTGGGATGACAAAATCGCAAAGAAGCAAATCTTCATCCGTTCAGATCGTGCATTAGGAAACGGATTGATTCATACGATCCAAGATATTGTGTATGTTCCGTCTGATCGTTTTGACTCATCAAAAACCATCGAGATCGCTGAAGAAATAGGCAGCATCAACAAGACTCTTGTTGCATCTGCGTCCCCGTATCTTCTCATGGGCCCTGGCAGATGGGGTACTCAAGATAGATGGTTAGGGATTCCGGTCCGCTGGGGTCAAATCTCCGGTGCGCGAGTGATCATTGAGACCGCTCTTGAAAACTTTAATATTAAACCCTCACAAGGAACCCACTTCTTCCAGAATATGATTAGCCATGGTATCGGATATATCGATATACCGCTGAAATCGGAATGTTGTTATATTGATTGTGAATGGTTAGAGAACCTGCATGTTACAAAAAAAATGAAATATGTAGATCACGTGCATCTGTCAGCACCGCTGCATGTAAAGCTAAATGGACGATCAGGTCATGCGATAATCTTGAAACCAGGGAAAACCTAAGGAAGTTTTAAGAACCAACATCCAAGAAATACGCATAAAAAATCTGTTCAAAAGGAGATAGACTATCAGAAACTTTTAAAGACGCATAGAAAATACCTGTTAGCTAGATTCATTCTTAGATGTGTTTATATGTATGAAATCATCGATAAAAAAGGATTGTCAGATACTGTTAAACTCATGAAAGTGAAAGCACCCTTGGTTGCTCAAAAAGCATTACCCGGTCAATTCATCATTTTACGCATCAATGAAAAAGGAGAACGTATCCCTTTAACGATTGCTGATTCTGATCCAAAAGACGGAACAGTTACCATTATTTTTCTTGAAGTTGGGAAAACCACAAAGCAACTCGGTGCCCTTAATGTCGGTGATTTTTTGGAGAATTTCGCTGGACCTCTCGGGATGCCGTCAGAAGTAAAAAAATACGGTACAGTTGTCTGCGTCGGTGGGGGGGTTGGAATCGCGCCTCTCTATCCAATAGTAAAAGCATTAAAAAAAGCAGGAAATCGGGTGATATCCATCCTTGGAGCAAAAACAGCAAATCTGCTGTTATTAGAAAACGAAATCCATACGTTTAGCGATGAATTTTATATCGCTACTGATGATGGATCGAAAGGTCACAAAGGTTTTGTCAGCGATGTGCTACAGCAGATCATCGACAAACACAAGGTAGATATGGTAATGGCGATCGGCCCAATCATCATGATGAAGGT
>DATMWV010000097.1:0-2533 GCA_035562195.1 Thermoplasmatota archaeon | reverse complement strand
TTTTACGACCTTGTACTTATCGATAGGATCCAGTAACGCAAGACGTTCACCGTTATCCCATTCAACCCAAATCAGGGTTTCATCTGTTTCAGCTTCTATTTTTGTAACCGTCCCTTGAGAACCTGGCTTCAGACGTGTCATGGAGTCGTTGATGAAGACAAGCTCAATTCGGTCACCGATACTTACCTTGTTTTTCATCTTATATCCCCCAATTTTATCGGATGCGGGTAACGGGATTCGAACCCATACTCTTCTCATGGGAGACCCTGTCCAACAGGAGAAACCCGCTCTATGAATTCTTCTTTTGCTATGAAAGAGTTGTTCTAAAGTGACATCCAATTGGTGTGTAGAGAATGTCATGGGAATAGTGCAAGATGGATAAAAACTTATCTCGATGCTGGTTCTTCGTTGATTTGGTGTAAAACAGTGGTATCTATTCTAATGTTCATTAGAGTCATAGGATCGCTCCGAGAATAATCCCGATGACACCGATTGCGGCAGCAATCCTGGTAAGACTCACAGATCGTGACGTGTTTCGAAGGTCTTTAAGGTTTTGGACGATGACAAACAGTGCTAGGACATCGACAAGAATGATGGTGATGAGGTACCACACGCCTAGTTGGTTGAGGATGTACGGCAGCGGGCTGAGGAACACCGCTATCAGGAGGAAGATGGATGCGACAAGGACCGCTTTGTGTTCCCCGATCTTCATAGGTAAGGTCTTTCTTGTTAAAAGGTCCCCTTTGACGTCCTCGACGTCCTTGAGGATCTCTCGTCCGGTAAAGAGGTTGAATGTTATAAGTGATAGGAGGAGGGATGCAAAAGGATTTTCAACTGCGATTCCCCCGAAAGTAAAGGACATAGAGGAGAGAAACGCGACAACGATATTGCCGATAAATCCCTGGTTTTTGAAGAGTGTTTCGTAGCTATAAAGGAATCCGATGGTGGAAAGGATAATCACAAAGCTAATCCAGTTGATGAACAGGGCGATTACCGCAGCACTGCTTAAGAGGATGATGGAGAAATACAGGGTTTCCTTAGGGGTTAATCGTTTGGAGGGGATAGGTCGTTTTGGATGAGCGATGATGTCGACATCACGGTCGAAATAATCATTGAACGGCATGCTTCCTGCACCGACAAGGAAGACGACGACCATCGCAAGCAACAATGGAGTGGAGAAGAAGGGGGCATCTGCGACGATGCCACCGATATAGGCTCCTGCCATGCCTAGGATACAAGTAAACGGTCTTATGGATTCACCATACGCATGGAGTTTTATTAGTATTTTTGAATTCATAGGGTACCTTTAGACTGTTTTGAATGTTATTGTATTTATTGTATGATAGTCTATAAATAATTTTGGAATGCTGAAAGATTGCTGTGAAGAACCAGGTTATTGGCGATAACCGAATTCCTTGAAAATGACTTCCCATGCCTGGTAGACTTTCTTTTTTGTTTGCTCATCTATCGAATAATGGTTTCTCTCATACACCTCGTGTTTTTTCAGATATTTCTCAAAAGCAGGTTTTACTTCCTCAAAACCAGGAAGGTTAAATTTTTTGTAGATCATCTCCAGCGTCTGTAAAGGGTCCTTTACAAAATCCTCATAGCGAAGCTCGATGAGGTTTTCCTTCGGGATGAGTTTTTTTTCCTGGAGATATCTTTCCGAGATCCTTCTGTAGATTGTTAGGATCGATGTATCGAACTCTTCTTTGTCGATATGTTGAAAGGAAAACAACGGCAGGATGCTGTTATACAGTCTCCAGGTGGACATGTACACTTCATAGGGGTTTCGATACTGATGGATGAATTTCGCATCCGGGAACAGCTCAAGGAGATGTTGTATCTTTGCGGTGTTCACCAGGCTTTTGATGACAATTTGTTTTCCCTGGTGTTTATAGGTTATCTTTTTCAAGAAATACAGGTACGTTTTTTTCCATTGTTCAACTATTTTCCTGTCGACGCCTTCGTATAAGACATATCTGGTGAAATATCGGTTGATCGCCCTTGGGAAGTACCAAGCATGGTAAAACGAATACGGACTGAGATTCGCTATAGCATATTCCTCCTCGTAAGGGAGCTTTGTCCCCATTTCAAGGTTATCCATCGGTCTTTTTTCAGGGAGGCTGTTTTGTACGATATTATGTAACAGTTTTTCGTAGTTGAGGAACACACTGGGATCCAGGGTGTCCATCGTCGAGACATACCCAAGGTTTTTATCGTTCCCCATGAGGTAATGTAAAAAAGTCGTACCACTTCTCCAATGTCCTATGATGAAAATCGGTTTTTCGATTTTCACATCCTTGAATTTTTTCTCAAACTTCCATTTCTCGATGAATCGGAGAGGGGTGGTCGCGAGGATCATTATGGTGACATAGAGTGCTTTTGGGATGAACTGCCAATCGATCTGGAATCTGTTTTCAAGGAGCACCTTCATCCAGGTGACAAATGTCGATCCTGCGAGTGGTTGTGTGTTAATAACAAGATATTGTTTTTTTTCGAACCGAGCTTTCATTATCTATAACTACATGGT
>DATMWV010000096.1:0-7004 GCA_035562195.1 Thermoplasmatota archaeon | reverse complement strand
CTGTTTTAAAAAAAGTATGAAACTGAACAAACCAGTCGGCGAGCAGGTGAACAGATTTTTCTTTTTCCTCAAAAACGGTTTGAGAATCATTAAGGAGATCGCAGACATTCTGTCCGAGAATATAACTCATCACCAGAACATTATTTTCTGTGTCTTTATCAATTGGTGACGGGATGGGGAGTGTAGAAAAGCCTTTCTTAAGGAAGGTATATTCATTTTCCATGTTTTGTTTCAAGCCTGGAACAAACCATTTGAAGATCCGAGGTTGACTGTTGAGGACAACATAGGCAACCGTGTTTTTTTTGCTCTTAAAACGTTTTTGAACTATGGCGTTTTTGTATCTTTCGACATTATCAATAAGCCATTGGATGTCTCTCATTGTGCAAGTTAAAGTATATCAAAGAACGAGAAATAACTTCCGATGGTAACAGCCAATGTTGATATTGAATCAATGTATTCTTTTTATTCTGTGATGATCCGTATTGAGATGACCTTTTTCCACCAGAGCGAAGATTTCGTTATTGATCCGTTTCCATCCAGGAATGCAATCTTCAACTTTCCATCACTGGATTCATTCAACCATTCATCTTCATACTGATAGACAAGAACCATGGTCATATTTCCTTTGCCAATCGGATTTGGATCTGATGCATTGTCAGGATTATAGATATCGACATTTCCGATGATTGTAGAATAATTATAGGAAGTGTTTTCTCCGTCATCTGAAAAAACTTGAAGAGTGTAACGGTACGGAACTGGCTGGAGATTGTCTACCAGCGTTGTGATATTGACTCCTGTATAATTTCCTAATCCTTTAATAAAACCTGATTGTGTTCGATACCCTCCTTTTGCGGTGTAGGGTTCTAACCGTTCAAGTTCGCCAAGGGTGAAATTCTGCAGTTCGTCATTATAAATAAGTGTGAAGACTGTAGGGCTCTCCTTATGAGCAGGTGGTTCATCATCGGTTGTTTCTGTTGGTTTTGGTAGATTCACATAAATCAGAACAACAAGGGAAATAATAATGGCGATTGCAACGACTAGGCTGATGATCTTATTTGTTTTCGATGTCATAAGTGACCCTGAATCGGATGCTGTTTTTAAACATTTTCTAAAATCTGTGGTTCTTTCATTGTTCGTGCGGTAAGATAGATCCCCATCAGGATGATGCCACCACCAAGGATAGTATAGAGCGATGGTTCTTGATGGATCCAGGGAATCGCATATGCTAGCAGGGAAGAGCCTATCGGTTCTCCGAGGAGTGCGACGGACATGATTGATGCGCGGATGTACCCTAGAGACCAGTTATAGAGGGTATGACCGAAGATGCCAGAAACCACTGCCATAAGCAGAATGATGGCATAATCAGATGGCGCAAGATTATACAGCGGAGCAGCAAGTGTCAGGCAGATAAGAAACAAGGTGATCGTTCCAACTGCATAGACAACAAATGCATAGGTGACGGTAGAAACTTTTTTCCGTAGCGCTCGTCCCCCCAAGATGTACAATCCCGCGGCAATCCCGCCTAGGAGTGCGAGGATGTTACCTTCAATGGTGTCCAGACCAAAAGCGGTAAAGCCATAATTTCCAATAACCAGTACTCCAACACCGCTAAGTGAGATAGCGATTCCGAGTGCATTGACCCAGGAGAGTTTTTCTTTCAGAAAATAAAACGAGACCGGTGCGACAAGAATAGGATGAGCGGTGACTAGGATCACAGAGCTAGCGACTGATGTCATCTTCAAGGATGATACCCATAGCGCGAAGTGAGCCGCAAGTATAAGCCCTATCACGATCATAATAAGCACTGTTGTTTTGGGCAGGGTTCGGAGTTCGTCTCTGGTTTTTTTTCTGATTATGAGAATCGGGACTAGAAGAAGAGTTGTAAAGAAGAGTCGATAGAACGCGATGCTTAACGGAGGCGCCTGACAAGAGAGGATGAAAATAGATGCAAAGGAAACCGCGATAATAGAAACAAGAAGACCAAGAGCGTGTTTTTGCATTCTGAGGAGGTAATCAGCTGCCGTGCTATTTGTTTTTCTCTTTATTGTTTCGGTTGTGCGAATGGCTTGTGATAATTAAAGAGGAGAACCACAGAAAAAAGCAAGGATAACGAGCCTAATAATACAAACGGCGTCCAAATCCCATACAGATCGGAGAGAATGCCGCCGAGGAAAAGAAGAATGGTTCCCCCGCCGGTCTGAAACGTAAACGTCAACCCAAAGGTCCATCCTTCAACCGACTCGTCAGTTACCTCGGAGACAAAGGAGAACAACGCAGGATAGGTCAGGAACACCGCGATCCCAAGTAGAATCATGATGATAATCAGGATGATGATTTGTGTGAAGACTGCGAGGAATATGCTAAGGATGCCTATGGTGATATACGCGGCTGCTAGGAGTTTTTTCCGATCAATGTACGACCGTATTTTGCCGTAGGATATGGAGGTGATACTCCCGACCCCTGCCCAGAGCGCAACTAAAAAACCAATGACTGGAAGTGATAATGTTGTTCGTTCGGTGAGGAGTAATGGAAAATAAGTAATGATGATGCCCCAGGATGCGCCACTGATCATGAACGCAGGGATGAGAAGTCGTATTGCTTTCATTCGATGGAATGCATCTGTCGTCATTTCTTTGAACGTATATTTGTTTCTCTCTTTTGTAACAAAAACCAAATCTTTATTCAAATGATAGGTGAGTGCAACACTTATCAGGAGTCCAAGGATGCAGATGCATGCCCAGCCATATAGCGGCACGGTCCAATGCGTGAGTTGGGATATCGAAAGCGTGGTAAGAATCGCTATAAACGCTCCAAGGTCCGCAGACCCGCTCTGAATACCCATCGCCCAGTCTAATCTACCTTTTTTGTAAGTCCGTGAAATCCACCCGATGCCTATGGGGTGGAAAAAAGAGGTGGCGAACCTCATGAAGAAAATAAAACAGATCAGGGTGATAAATCCGGTGCTGAAGCTGAGTAAAACAAGCGAAAGACTGGTTAAGAGCATTCCTGTTAGGAGGAAGGAATTGACGTTCTTCCCATCAGCAAGTCGTCCTAATGCGAGCTGTGCGATAAGGGTGATGAACAATCCTCCACCGGTGACGATACCGACTTGGGTGTAACTGAGATGAAAAATTTCCTTAAAAATAGGAAAAAGGATTGAGATGACAGCGGTCGATCCGTCGTTGACCGCATGAATGAGACTGACTGTTGAGAGAATCCTTGTCTGTTGTTTCATGGTTTGGGAGGGTGTTAATGAATGAATAGTTATATTATTTACTTCCCCGAGAAGAGAGTAAAACATAAACAGTCCTATGAGTTATCTGTTGGTATGTCTACACCAAGAATGTTTGGGTTCTATGGAGAGTCAGATTCAGGGAAAACGACATTGATTGTTCAGCTTGTCTCGCAGCTCACGAAAGAAGGATATCAGGTTGCTACCATGAAGCAATCGAACAAAACAATCTCGATGGATACGAAAAACAAAGATACTTGGAGACATCATCAGGCTGGAGCAAATCTTGTCGTGTTTTCCTCTCGTAGTGAAACAAATTTTCTGCTGGATGCACCTCTGAGATCCTCTGAAACACTCCGAAGAATCTCTGAATTTGGGAACTTTGATTTCATCCTGGTCGAAGGAGCTGACGACCCAGACATCCCGAAAATACAGGTAGGTAAAGGACGGAAACGAAGCAACACTATTGCCGTATACAAGGATAATTTCCAAGAAATCTTTGCTCTTTTCAAAAAGCAAGGAACGATACGACCATCTCACTCTGATCTTTCTATCAAAGTAAACGGAATGGATATACCTCTGACTGAGTTCCCCGCACAGATTATCTCAAATACGATTGTTGGTATGCTTGGGTCCCTAAAAAATGTTCAGGACATCCATAAGGTCACTATTGAGTTGAAACGATAAAACACAGGGAACATCATTTTCTTTATCGATGAATGTACTGCTATTGGGTATCAAGATATGATTCGCAGAAAATGACAACAGAATTATTCTCGGAGAAATCTGGTTAACTCTTTATACTTCTGGTTTATTCTATTTTTTATGACGATGCAGTCACCAGCGCTGACGGTGGATGGAATTCTTATTAAAAATGGTTCGATACTTCTTATCCAACGAAAACACTCTCCGTTTCAAGGGAGCTGGGCGCTGCCTGGAGGATTCGTGGAATATGGTGAGAAAACCGAGGATGCAATGATTCGTGAGATGTCTGAGGAAACCGGGTTGATAATAAAGATATGTGCTTTGCTTGGCGTGTATTCGGATCCACATCGTGATCCTCGTGGGCATACCGTGACGATCGCTTATCTAGTAGATTCAGTGGGTGGAACGTTGAACGCTGGTGATGATGCATGTAGTGCAAAGTTTTTCAAGGCCAATGAGTTACCTGAATTAGCGTTTGATCACGCGAAAATAGTAAAGGATGCATTCCAGAGGGTTTCACATGGAGTTTTGCCAAAAATGTAAGGTTCTTATGTTTCCACAAGGAGATTTTTTAATCTGTAACTCGTGTGGAGAAAAAAAGAAGAAACAGGGAAGCTCTGTTGTTGTTGAAAAACAAAAGCAGAGGGAAACCGTATTCCTTGAAAAAAAGATCGATATTTTACCAAAAACGCGGGTTGAGTGTCCGAAATGTGGGCATAACGAGGCGTTTTGGATTTTGCGGCAGACCAGGGCGAGTGATGAGCCTGAGACAAGGATTTTTACCTGTACGAAATGTGAACATCGATGGCGGCAATATTAAGATACGTTTTACTCCTTGGATGACCTCATTTTGTATTCTCTTTTGTTCGTTTCGGTATATCGAAAAGTATATTAACAATTGTTAACTACGTTATTGTGAATGAAAAATACCACAGACCTTTCTGAGCTCCATCAAGATATCATCGAAACCTTTGAAGAAGTAAAAAAAGCAGTTCAAAAAAACGAGAAACGTTCTCGCGCAGGACTGATGCTTGGGCTACAAGAAATCGGTGCATCACTTGATGGGTTCGTCGGAGCATACTACCCTGTCGCCTCCAACATCATCATCGTGAACAGAACACCACTCCGTCGTATCCTTGAGACAAATAAGGCCTTACTCAAACCATACATCTTTCATGTCCTGCTTCATGAATACATTCACGCACTGGGGTTCCTCGATGAAGAGACCACGGGGCAAAAAACGTACGAAATCAGTAAACAACAATTTGGGGAACGCCATATCATCACCCAATTATCAACCGATATCAGAAAATTCTTTCCAAATCTCGTCTATCCGATTCATGGTTGGATCCCGCTCAAAACAGTGCCACCCATTGAGCTTGTCCAAGGTTTTGATTTCTCAAACACAAATCCCTATATTACTTGAAATACCAACGTAAATAGGTAATCTCATTGTCTTTTGTGTTTTTTCCATCTCTTTCTCTTGAAATAGAAAATTATATAAATACATCAAAATAATAGGTATGTATCTCAATGAGGAAAAATGAGGTCTCTCTATGGTTAAGAAAATATTCCTTGCCGGAATGATAACGGTTCTCTTCTTTGGAGTCATCGTATCACCAGCAACTGCAGTGATGACACCGACGGAAAATACCTCCTATCAAGAAACACGCACTATCGAGTCTTTTATGGAAGACGTTGAAGCCATCGCTGCTGAATCACAAACCTTCTCTGAATTTATCGAAAAACTTCAAAATCTCTGTGATACAAACGAATATATAAAATATCCCGTCGTTCAAGATTTACTATCAAGAATGCTACAATTCCTCACGAAAGAAAGAGCACTCTCAGCTTCTGGATTCAACCTCATTAGTCTCCTTGGGGCGTTCTCATCAAAATTCAGTGCGAACTACTTTGTCATCAGTTACGGAGCATATCACCGATTAAATCCACGTAAGGAAAACTCTATCGATCGATTCAAAGAAAGGCTTTCCATGTGGCGGTACACAGATACAGCGAAACTGCTGAAAGGAAGAACCCTTATTTTTGAAAGACAACCCTTTGGGATTCATCAGAAAATGCTTGGTCCGCAACTTGGGTTCATGAAAGGATTCAAAGGCATTTTCCTTGATATCGAAAGCAAACTGACCGGGAATGCATATGTGTTCTTTTTAGGCAGAGTCCATCGGATTCGCGCATTTGATCTCACCCCGCTCTCGAAATAGGTTCATTACCGTTTTTTCACTTTTTTTTCTTCTTTATTCTTGGATGATAACGAAGAGACGAACCTGACTGGTTAAGGGGAGAAATTCGACAATTGCCTTACCCAACGTAGAAAATTATATAAATACTGAAGATAATATACATTTACTCGAAACAATCTAAATTCGATAACGAGGGTAAAAATATGACGAAAATAAAAGGAATACTTACAATAGGCGTAATTCTTCTTTTCCTGGGAGTTATATTTAACCCAGTAACAGCACAACCAACAATTCCAGATAAAGTACAGGAAAAAATGGAAGTCATGAGCATCAGTTCCATGAAACAATTGCAGCTCACGAATGACGAGATTACTTCCATGCAGAAATTCCTCCCAGAACTGATTGAAAAGATTTCATCTGCAACATCACGTACAAACCTTGTTGATATCGTTCAAAGTTTCATAGCAGAGAACGGTCGACACCCGGTCCTTGTCCTATTACTGAAACTTGTTATTAAAGGGATTGATTTCAACTACAAGATAAGCCAGCTCCGTCCACTTCGAAAGAATGTCCTTATCTTAAGCTGGGGATTTACCAACAAATTCCTCTCATTAGGGAAAAACAAACTCAACATCGTTCGACCATATACATTATGGTTCTACTCTGGTCGATCCAACCTTGTCCTCAACAGCCGCACCATCATCATCGATCCCTACCCATTTGGCATTAAAATGTTCACAGGCAGACAGATCGGGTTCATGACCGATTTCAAAGGCTTATACATTCATCGATCCGGATCGATCGCTGATAAAGCAATTACTATGTTCTTCGGCTTTACCAGTACTGTTCGGGGACTGGATCTT
>DATMWV010000095.1:0-13146 GCA_035562195.1 Thermoplasmatota archaeon | reverse complement strand
AATAAACTGAGATTCAAATCTCGTCCCCTGCATTTTTTATCCTGACAAAGATTTTGGAATATTATCCTTCTTGTTTCTCGATGGTTTCCAATGAAAACGAGGTGATGGATTTGAAAATCCGGTACTGGAAAATCGCTCCACAAATCATGTTCATATGATAGGTGATGAACCTGAATAACAAGACGAACACACCAAGCAGATACTGGTTGGAAGCGCCAAGCAGAACACCATATAACGCAGCCATCCCCAGCTCCGTAACCCCAGAACTGCCTGGAGTCGTCGGAAGCATCACAATAATCAGTAACAATGCCTGTGCAGCATAGGACTCAATAAAAAACGGAGGCAGACCCAAAGCAAGAAGGATCATCGATGGGATCATAAAACCGGTGGACCACATCAGGATCGTTAATCCACCGGCCGCAAGAAACGATTTTTTCCCGCTGGTTAAGAAGAGCACCATGCTGGTATGAAAGTTATCGATCTCATGTCCAATTCGATTCACTACCTTTTTACTTCGCTCTTCTTTTTTCGAGAACCGGCTCAAACGATAACTGATTCGAAGTAACAACGCCTTGGTTTTTTCCGGGTATTTCAATGCTAACGCAAATAAGATGATACCGCAGATAAACACAACGATACCAATAATCAGCCCATAGCTGATCAACTTGATATCAATCCTATCTTTAAAAACAAAAAAACCAAACGGGACAAGCACTAAAATAAAGATGGCATCAATGAGCCGTTCACCAAGAACAGCAGCAGTTGCACCACCAGTACTTAATCCATCCTTATTCAACAAATAGATACGGACCGGCTCACCGCCAGCCACAGACGGAGTAATACCTGCGAGGAACTGGTTCGCAATCACAATCTTCGTTGCTTCCCATAGGCTCACATGCACCTTTGGATCAATCGCTGTACTCAGAACTTTTAGTCGTGCCCCCCAGATGAACCAGTACAAAACATTCAACATCACCGCAGCACCGAAGAATAAAAAGAACTCAGCGCGTAACGACACCTGGGACAGATATTGGATTGTTTGTGCATCGATGGTAAAATACAAGATCAATACAATGATTAAAAGACTCAGTGCGATACTAACGAAAATAGAGATTTTTGTTTTGTTCCATTTCTTTTTCTCGTCTGTCACTAAAAGAGGGTTATTTTGATGACGCTATAAGTCTCTTGTGGTAGAAACAAGAACATGATAATAAAAAACCTTATGTCCTCTCAGCAATTACGCCTCCTAATATTGAAGTGCTATGAAAAAATTACCGGTTAAAAAATACCTTCAGACCATGCGGTACGCAGCAACGAACTATCTCGCAAAGGAATGTATCTACCCTTTTTACGCCTCTTTTAAGGTCACCCATATCTGCAGTCTGAAATGTAGCTTCTGCAACGTCTGGAGAGAAAAGACACCGGACCTTTCAAAAGATGACGTGTTCAAGGTTATCGATAACATCGCAAACTCAAGCATCATCGTCCTGAGTCTTGAGGGCGGAGACCCGCTCGTACGAAAGGATCTTGGGGAAATCCTGCAGTACGCCCATCAAAAACCATTCTACCTGTTCTTTACCACCAATGGGCATCTTCTGGACAAACGACCGATGAAGGAGTATGGGAAACATATCGACTATCTTCATATCAGCATCGACGAGGGACATGACAATCTTGCGTTCTTTGACCGTCTTGAGGAGTTCCAAAGCTATGGGCCGGAGATCTGCATCCAAATCGTTGTCACCAGAGAAACCCTCCCGGCACTTGAAGAGAAAGTCAAGCGAGTGTATGAGGTAAACGCCCGTACGGTCGTAATGCCAGCCTGTCATTTGGATGGGACTGATGATTTCTATCCTGAACCGAAACAGTTCCAAGCAGAGATACTCCGGTTAAAACAGAAATACCCAAATACGATAACCACGCCGAAAGGATTTTTAGATAACATCAACAAACCACATGGCTGCTCTACATCTTCAGTTATCATCGACTCAGATGGTGGTCTGTTCTACCCTTGTCGGACCGTGGGAGAACACCTTTACAATTTCACAGAAGGTTCTTTTATGCAGTTCCTGCGTACACCCGAGGCGAAACAAGCACGAACCACGATGGAGGAGTGTAACCGCAGCTGCGGATGGTACCAGTACTTCGCCACTGACGTGTTCGCGTCACCCCGCTCATTGTATTCCTCAATTAGTCCTTACCTCCTTAAATAGCAATTGCACGATTTTTTTGGTAACTCTTATGTAGTCATCTCAGCTTAACAACATGGGATTGGACTCTTATGAAGATACTCTTCACCACGGAATCATACTATCCGATTATAGATGGTGGCGCAATCGCACAGCACCGTATCGTCCATGAGCTTATCAAGAAAGGCCATGATGTCCGGGTGATCGCTCCAGCGTTCTCGTTTAAAAACACAGTTGAGGACGAGAACGGATCAACGATCTACAGACCACGTGCGTTCGTTTTACCATTTTACATGAACAATAAATACCATTTCGCTCCCTTTCCTTTATTGTATGTGAAGAGAATCATCGAGGAGTTCAAACCAGATGTTATCAATGTCTGTTCCCCTTACCCGATAAGCATCTGTGCGATGATCGTGGCAAAAAAGAAACACATCCCGTTAGTCGGCTCGATACATATCCTCCCGGAAAATGTTCTTGCCCCTTTCTTTTCTTCTCCGTTGTATGTAACCATGGTGAAATACACCTGGTCTTATCTTGTCTATTTTTACAATCGTGTTGACTGGGCAACAGTTCCGACACAGACCGGTGCAGTCATGTATCAGCAGAAAGGATTGAAGACGTCGGTCAGCCCGATCTCGAACGGAGTCAACACAGAAATGTTCAAACCAACCAACAAGGGAGAGTACCTTCGGAAACGATTCAATCTTCCTGAAAAACCACTGATTCTTTATACCGGCAGGATCAACCAAGAGAAAAACGTTGACGTGCTTGTAAAAGCGATTCCCTATGTTCTAAAAAACGTTGATGCACATTTTCTTTTCTGCGGGTCAGGGGGTCTGAAACCAGAGATGATGAAATTAACCCAAGAGCTTGGTGTGGATTCCCATACCACGTTCATCGATTTTCTTGACTGGGCTGATTACCCAAACATTTTCACACTTGCCGATGTGTTCGTCATGCCTGCGGAATCCGAACTCCAAAGCATCGTCACACTCGAGGCGATTGCTACGGGTGTACCACCAGTTGTTGTGAATAAAGGGGCGGTCCCTGAGCTTGCAAGTGCAGAGAACGGGTTGGTTTTCGAACCACAGGACAGCAATCAACTTGCCTGTAACATCGTTTCTATCCTTTCCGATGAGAAACTAAGAAACACCATGAAAGCGAACAGTCTGAGACTGAGTGAACAGCACTCCATGAATGCGGTTGGAACCCAGTATGAACAGGTCTATGAGAAAGTCCTTGGTCTCCCAAAAAAGAGTGAGTCGGTTATTTTTTCACCATGAGATGTTGTTCGATAAATGTCCAATTCACGCTGTAGACCTCAGCCCAATGGATTTCTTCGTTCTCCTGGTTGACCGTGGCGTTCCGGTACACAAGTTTAAACGGCTCTTGTGAAAACTTCAGATACGACTCGTTGGTCATATACACGCTCTGCAGGACACGCACGTTCACCGAGATATCACGCATCACATCATCGATAAGCACATGCGTCACCAGACGATGATGCATTTCAACATCGAAATCAGCGACACATCCCACCCAAGTGTCACTTGTCCAGGTATCATTGGTACCTTCGAAGGTCGCATTCATGCCTTCAGCCCATATCATCTTAGATAGTCGCAGGTCTGTAGCAACCAACGTATTGTTCCTATCAAGGTTATCGTTCATCCAATCGATGGCATTCGCGGTTTCATTCGGGATGCTTTCATCCATCCACTCTAATGACGTGTACACAGGATAGACCGCCACTGCGTTTGAAAACACCAAACCACAGACGACCAGCACAAACAGCGCTTGAATCGTAGGGTATGAGAGCTGTTTTTTAAGAGACAACGACACCTTATATTCCCTCGATCTGAAGAAGTATAAAATGCCGACCGCAGCGAACAAGCACGCGGGGACCGTGAGATATTCGACATGGCGATCTGGGAACAATGTCGTGTTTACCGTCACTAGTGAATAGATGAATGATGAAAGGATGGCGCATAACCAGGCTTGGAAAAACCAGCGGTTCTTCACATGTTTGAGGTATTCAACACCAAGACATCCGAATCCGATGAAGAACAGCATCGGGATTGAATACAGGATGGAAAGCGGTTTCATGCGTATACCGCTGACCGGGAAGTTCACAAATAAAAACACAATCTCCGCGCAGAAAATAAACACAAACCCTGCAGTAAAATAGATCAATGCTCGTTTCTTTGTATGAGCCGGGTGAAACATGAATGTTTTCTTCATGCTATTCAGAACTGTTGGTTTCCGTTTTTTCATCGTTACAATACAGAGAAGGCAACTAACTAAGCTAACATAGAAAAGAAGGATTACGAGGTAGGAGGAAATGGAAAGTCCGTTGTTCATAAATGTGCTGAAAACAGGTGTAGCGATAAAGATCCAATAGCTAAAGGTCAAAGCTGATGCAGCAAGAACATACGCAACGTCCCGATACATCGTTCGAAGATCGACACGGATGCTTTTGATGACGACGATAAAGAAAATGGTGATGAGGAAAAAATAGGTGGTGAGATGATGCGACATGATGAGAAACACCGTCGAGATCATCAACGGGACAAGGTATTTTTTCTGATCCATGTATTTCAGGAAAAGATAACAGGAGAGTATCATGAAGAAATGGCCCATGGTTAAGGGTGCGGCATGGCTGGTTTGATAGACGTGAAAGGGAACAACGGCAAGAAACAGTGATGATAAAAGCGCAACGTCTCGTCGTTTTGTCAGGTCATAGACAATGAAATAGAAGATAAAAACGGTCAGCCCGCCGAAAATCGGGGCGATTTTTGGCATCAACCAGAGCAGGTCAACTCCGGTGATCCAATGACCAAGTGCTGAGAAGATATACAGGACTGGGAAGTAGTTATACATCTCGCCCCAGCCGTTGTACTCGTTGAAGATCTGTTGGTTTTCAACAAACCGTGAGGTTAGTCCATAGTAAATCCCAAAATCCCCGCCCCATGCGGCGTTCATCCAGGCGGGTAACGATCGCACCACGATAGCAATCCCTGTAATCAGGAACAACCAGAAATACCATGATTTCAGAAAACCCCAACGTTTCATAATGAAAATTTCCTTCCTCACGGGTAATACTCATCTGATTTAAAGCTGTTATGGTACCGGTTTTATGTGTTCTCCATGATGATACCAAGGATTTTTTCCACGGTTTTTTTCACATCACATTCCCTGGTTATCCCGGTTTTCTCTGCTGCTATCTTCACATCGGATTTCAGATCGATAGCATCTTGTTTCACGGAGTAAAACGTACCTAGCTTATTATGATAGGCTGAGAGGTACTCCTGTTCGATCTGGCCTGGTGTGGGGATGAACAATGCTTTTGCGCCTACCACTGCCACATCCATGATTGTCGAATACCCTGAGCGTGACACCACCAGCTTTGCCTTGTTTAACAACTCTTCTCGGAGTTCCTTTGTCACAAATGAATACGTCGTCAGATGTTTCTTTTTTACTATGGAATATTTCTCTGCTTTTCCTAAGGTCATGACGACGTTTCCCTCAAGTTCTTGTACTTGTGACGCGAGTTTTTCCTCAAGGAAGCTTCGTTGTGGCTCCGGGCCAGAAATCGATATCAAATACTCAATATCCTTTTTGAGTGGTCGTTTGGTAAAATCAGACAATACTCCTACATAATGGATTTTGTTTTCATCGATTCTTTTTAGGTTATGTGATAAATCACCAGAGAGGTTGTTCTCTTGATAATCGGGAACCATGACCCCAATGTAGCGTTTGAAAAAAAACATGTTGAACCGCTCCATCGCACGTTCAAACATCTGTATCTGCAAAGGGTTCATGATACGCATCTGATGTGAGATAAAAAACGACGGGATCTTCTTGCTGTACATATCATATCTCGCATCAGAGATGATGCAATTATAATTTTTTTTATCAAGAATCTTCTGTAACTCCGAAAGCCCATCCTCAATTCTTTTGATGAACACCGGCCAGTACACCATGCTTTTTGCGAGAAACTGCCTGGTGTTCTCAGAGACCAGCATCGGATAATCCGGGATGTCTACGTAGGGGATGTCGTCTCCGAGCTCCTTTTTCAGTACCTCAAGGCTTCGTCCATTTGAAATCACAGTCACATGGTGTTTTTCGTCGATGAGTTTTCTGATGACCGGCAAGGATCGTGTCGCATGACCAAGACCCCATGAGCACACTCCATAGATGATTTCCATATGCTGGATTGTATTTTCCATGACGTTAAATAGCTACCGAAAACACGAGTATTTATAGAAGGAATACTATTTCACTTAGGGACTGTATGAACTGGAGAGAAAAACTGATAACTATAACATCTCAGAACAATAGCTTACTCTGTGCTGGACTTGATACGGATAGTGGGAAAATACCAACGTTCCTTTTAGAGACAAGCAAAAATCCGCTGTTTGATTTTAACAAAGCAATCATTGATGCGACCAAGGACCTGGTATGTGCATATAAACTGAATATGGCGTTTTATGAAGCGGCTGGGGGAAAAGGGATCGAAGCATTGGAAAAAACGATTCAATACATCCCGCATAACATCTTCATCATTCTTGATGGGAAACGCAATGACATTGGCAATACCGCTCAGAAATATGCTCAATCTCTCTTTGAGACATTGAAAGCAGATGCTGTCACGATCAATCCATATCTGGGAAAGGATGGTGTGAGTCCATTCTTGGATTACAAAGAGAAATGTAGTTTTATCTTGTGTCGTACCTCCAATCCCTCTGCAGGTGATTTTCAGGATCTTCTTGTCTCCTCAACTCCGGTGTATCAGATTGTTGCTCGGAAAATTCGCGAGTGGGATACCAATAAGAACTGTGGAGCAGTCGTTGGTGCAACCTATCCTGAGGAGCTGAAAACGGTTCGTACTCTTTTAGGCGATGATATCCCCATTCTCATCCCGGGGGTCGGAAAACAAGGTGGCGATGTTGAAAAAACCGTCAGAAACGGTACGAATTCTCATGGAGAGATGGCTCTTATTAACTCCTCGAGGGAGATTATTTTTGCGGGAAGCCAGCAGGATTTCGCAGAGCAAGCAAGAAAGAAAGCGGAATCGGTTCGAAACGAGATCAACAACTATCGATAAAACAATGCAGCGAAACCTTAATGAATCGATGATGGTATGTTTTGTTATCCTTGATACGAAGATCTCCATGAAAACATGATTGGAGAAGCAAGTTCAAGGTGACAATTGATGTCGATTAGGGTCCCTCTTTGATCAAGCAGACGTAAAGTCAAGAGATGAAATAGAGGATAACCACGATATCATAAAACTGTCGCGAGAAGCGCTGCAGGATTCTCCCGCTGCTGCTTACTGTGGAGGATGCTGTGTCACCACACCCAATACATATTATTATTTTTGTGTTGGGTGACAGCGACAACATCTATCCAGAAATCATACAACAACACATTATTAATTAGTACAACTCTCTACGAGTTTATCATTCTTTTTTTCAGTGTTCTACAGATACTATTATATCCTGCCAAAGCATATCATTCACATACGAAAAATATAAAAGTCATTTTTGACTTCGGGGGTAAATTCTTCGCGAGTTTTAAAAAAAAAGAACGCGGATAAAAACGAAAAGCTTATAACAATGAGGTAGGTTTTACGGTTAAAAATCAAGTAACATATCAAAAACAGTTCAATTACCCTACGCTCTCGATGAGTGCGAAAAGGTATTTGGGAGAAGAAATTATCAGGAAACACAACGAGTGCATTTGGTGAGGACAAGAGGAATGAAAATTGCAATGATCGGCTGGGAATACCCACCATTCAAAGTGGGCGGTTTAGGTACCCACTGTTATGGGCTGACCCATGGTCTTGCCGATAAAAATATTCATATAGACTTCTATATGCCGAAGCTTCGACAAAAAGTCAAGAGTGATAACAAGAACATTAAAATCATCGAAGTCGGAGAATCAGAGGTCTATCCCTACGACCGACCTGATGACAAAGAAATAGGTGGGAAATTCTTCGACGCGGTGTACCGATACAATGATTTGTTAGTTCAGCGGATAAAAGGAAAATACGATGTCATCCACTGTCATGACTGGCTGACTATGAAAGCAGCAATAGCCGTCAAAGAAAAATTAGGGATTCCCTTAGTATTAACAGTACACTCAACCGAGTATGACCGATCTGGATGGATTTATCCGAACCAATGGTTCATCGATATTGAACGAGAAGGGATGCAAAAAGCAGATCGTATCATCGCAGTCAGTGAGTTCACCAAACGGGTCATTGTCGAAAAATACGGGATTCATCCGGATAAAATCACCGTGGTGCATAATGCCGTCTATCCGATCGGGGAAGGGGAGAAACGAAATCTTGTCCTGTTCCTAGGAAGACTCACGATTCAGAAAGGTCCAGAGTTTTTCCTTAAAACTGCAAAAAAAGTCTTAGATTTCGAAGATGCTCGGTTTGTTATTGCCGGAATTGGGGATATGCTTCCCCGCTTGATTGAACAAGCAGTTCATCTGGGGATCTCAAATAAAGTCATTTTTACTGGGAAACTTACAGAAGAGGAAGTCAAACATATTTACAAAATCTCAAGTATCTACGTTATGCCCTCGGTGAGCGAACCGTTCGGTATCACTGCTCTTGAAGCAATCTCTGCGGGAACACCAACGATAGTGTCAAAAAGCGCAGGAGTCTCCGAGGTACTGAAAAACTGTTTCAAGGTGGATTTCTGGGATACTGATGAGATGGCAAACAAAATTATCGCGCTGTTACGCTATGAATCTTTGCGTGACTCGATGACGCAAAGTTCAAAAAGGGAGATACAGTTATTTACCTGGGACCGAGTGGCAGAACGAACACTTCAGGTCTACAGGGGTTTAGTCTAACATGCCGTCCATTTGTTTCTATTTCGAGGTGCACCAACCATTTAGATTAAATCATTTTTCTGTGTTCAATATCGGAAACACAAAAGATATTCATTCTACGTATTTTAATAAACATCTGAACCAGAAGATTTTTGAAAAAGTCGCCAACAAATGTTATCTTCCCACGAATAATCTATTACTTGAACTGATTCGAAAATACGACGGGAAATTCCGGATCTCCTATAGCCTGACTGGAACGTTTATTGAATACTGTGAGAATTATCTCCCAGAGCTTATCGATAGTTTTAAGGAACTTTTTAAAACCGGTGCTGTCGATCTCATTGAAGAGACCTATTTTCATTCTCTTTCCGGTCTTTATGATGAGCTGGATGAGTTTGAGGATCAAGTAAAGATGCATCGGCAAATGATCCGGCGTATCTTCAACTACAAGCCAAAGGTATTTCGAAACACGGAGGCCATCTACGATAATAGGATTGCCAGAAAAATCGCTGACCTTGGCTATAAAGGAATTATCACAGAAGGAGCCGAAAAAATCCTGGGGTGGCGTTCACCGAACTTCGTCTACAAACCAGTCAACGCGAACCTAAAGGTTCTGTTGCGTAACTATAAACTCAGCGATGACGTCGGGTTCCGTTTTTCTTCCCGTAACTGGCCAGGGTTTCCTCTCACCGCTGATAAGTACGCGAACTGGATGTCCAATTCATATGGAGATGTCATTAACCTTTTCATGGATTATGAGACCTTCGGGGAGCATCAATGGGTAGAAACAGGGATTTTTGAGTTCCTCAAACATCTCCCTGGCGAGGTTCTGAAGCACGATTCTCTTGATTTTGCCACGGTAAGTGAAGCAGTCGAACGATATAACACGGTCGGTGACATCGACGCCCCATGGGCGATTTCTTGGGCAGATGAAGACAGAAATGTTTCGACCTGGCTTGGAAACAACATGCAGATCGCCTGTTTCAACGAACTTAAAGATATTGGACGAAAACTGAAACGGAGGGGAGATCGAGATCTGCTCTACATCTGGAGATTACTGCAGACTTCTGATCACCTGTACTACATCTCAACCAAAGGTTTTGAGGATGGTACTGTCCATGCGTATTTCAGTCCCTATGACATCCCATACGATGGGTTTATTAATTACATGAACATCCTGCAAGATCTAAAGGAAAAAGCAGAAAACCGGTGAGGAGACGTAACTGTCCATGAAGATTGTGCATTTTTCGTGGGAGTATCCACCAGTTATCTATGGTGGACTAGGTACATTTGCGACTGAGATTTCAAAAAAACAGGTAGAATTGGATCATGATGTGACGGTTTTTACCCTGAACCGAGAGAACGCTCTTCCCACCTCGGATCAGATCAATGGCGTTGATGTGTATCGACCAAAAACCCTTGATATGAGCAAACCGTTTTACCTCTGCGCGGACCATGAGCTCCGCTCATGGGGACCGTATTTTAAATTTTTTGCTGATGTCTTAAGCTACAATATTATGTCTGCGTCAAAGCTTGTCAACGAACTTGTTCGGAAGAACGGGAGAACATTTGATGTCATCGACGCTCATGATTGGCTTGGGATCATGGGAGGGATGATTGCAAAAAAAGAACTCTCAGTCCCATTAATCTTCCATGTACATTCCACAGAGGTTGGCCGGTCAATCGGAAGAGGATCTCATACAATAAAGGATATCGAATATGAAGGCGGTCAAATCGCGGATTGTGTCATTACGGTCTCCAACGCCATGGCAGACGAGCTTCTCAAGCTTGGTTTTCCTCAAGAAAAAATCCGCCCCTGTTGGAATGGAGTCGATCCTGCAAAATACGACCCTGCACAAGTGACAAATGAAGAACGTCTCTCTGTCCGTCGAAGATATGGTGTGCAAGATCACGAAACATTGTTATTTTTCATCGGTCGTCTGGTGACTGTGAAAGGAATTGATAAACTGGTGCGAGCATTGCCTCTTGTTCTAAAGGATTTCCCGAACACCAAACTACTGATTCTTGGTATTGGTGATATGGAACATGAGATTCGATCCATCGCCGATGGATTAGGGATCCATGACAAAGTCATCCTGAGGGCAGAGTTTATCAGTGAAGAGGAAAGAATCCGTCATTACGCTGCAGCTGATGTTGTAGTTCTCCCGTCGCTGTATGAACCCTTTGGGATTGTCTGCACAGAAGCATTGTCCATGGCTAAACCAACCGTGGTCGGCGCACGAGGAACCAACGGGATGCGAGAACAGGTGATCCCCTCTGGTGAGAAGCAATGCGGTATTCATGTCAACCCTTTTGAACCTAAAGATATCGCCTGGGGAATCATCCAGGTTCTGCAATCGCCAGATAAAGGTTTACAATGGGGAAAAAATGGTAGGCAACGAGTCTTAGAAGAATTCAGTTGGGATGCTGTGACAAAACGGACTTTGGCCATTTACAAAGAATTCATACGATAAGTTTTTTCAACGATATCATATACACTTTTTGGTAAGGAAATATTCATGAGAGAATGGATTGTAACAAATGGACTTGGAAGCTACGCGTCCTTAACTCATTCTGGTGAAGCGACGAGTAAATTCCACGGATTGCTTATCGCAAGTTTAGAGCCACCGACCAAACGATGGATGTTTGTTTCTAATGTTATCGATAGAATACAAATCAAGGATCATGTCTATCCTTTGAAAAGTCATAAATGTAAATTCATGTTTGATTTTTTCCCCTCGCTTCTCTACAACATCGAAGGAGTGCATCTGAAAAAAACATTTTTCATGGAATACGGAAAAAACACTTCGATCATTAAATATTCGATTACCACAAATAAACCATTGGTCTTGTCACATATTCCTATTGTTAATTCTCGTCATTTCTATGATATGACCTCGCCAGGGTCTGCTTCTTTTTCTCAGAATGTGGTTGATCAAGGGGTGAGTGTTAACCTGGAAAATTCTCATAAAACACTGAAAATTTTCTTGAAAAACTCCTGTTATCTCCCCGATGGATTTTGGGAAGAGTTTTTTTATAAAAAAGATAAAGAACGACACGATTCTTGGAGAGACCATAACTTTCATATCGGTGAGTTTCAAGTCCCACTGAAACAATCTGCCGAATATTATCTTATGTTCACCGTAGAAGATGAACCAAGGGATGACCCCTTACTTATCTTCGATAGGGAGGTGAAACGCAAACAGAAGTTACTTTCGCAGGCGGCACTACCTCCTGCATGCGATAAACTTGTGTTATCGGCAGATGCTTTTGTCGTAAAAAAAGATTTTGGGAAATCAATTGTTGCTGGATACCATTGGTTTAGTGACTGGGGACGTGATACCCTGATAGCTCTTCCAGGGATCACCTTGGTGACCAAACGCTTCGATGACGCAAAACAAATCCTTGAAAGCTTCGGGAAATTTTGTAAGAACGGGTTAATCCCAAATGTATTCGCAGAACGTGATTCTCAACCTATGTATAACACCGTGGATGCATCACTTTGGTATGTGGACCGCGTCTATCAGTACCTCAAGTATACCAATGATTTGCACCTCGTTGAAAAACTCTGGCCGATTTTGCAATCAATCATTGAGCACTATAAAAATGGAACCGACTTCGGCATTCACATGGATAATGATTTTCTTATCAGCCATGGCGAAGGACTCACCTGGATGGATGTAAAAATTGGGGATTCTTATATCACACCACGATCGAAGAAGGCAGTGGAGATACAGGCGTTATGGTATAACGCGTTACGGATTATGAGTGCCCTTTCAATTTCTTTAGGGAAAAGTACTCAGTATAACGAATTAGCTGAGAAGGTCAAAGACAGCTTCAGACGTCAATATGATCACGGGTACGATGTGATCGACACCAAAGATCTCGCCATGCGACCGAATCAAATTTTCCTTGTCTCACTGGATCATTCTATGATTGACAAACAGATGCAGCAACTGATTGTTTCTGAATTGCAGAAATCATTAGTGACAATCTTTGGGTTACGCACGCTTTCTCCTCAAGATTCCCGGTATAAAGGCACCTACCTTGGGAATCATCATAGAGATTTTGCCTATCATAATGGAACGGTGTGGCCTTGGTTGTTAGG
>DATMWV010000094.1:0-8271 GCA_035562195.1 Thermoplasmatota archaeon | reverse complement strand
ACCAGAAAAACCTCTTAGAGACAGACTGCTTTGTTCCCTCGTTTGAATATCTGCATGCATGCTAGATAACATGTTTTGTAATTCGCTTTGTAACTGCTCAAGAGGTATTCCCTGATTAGTCAATTCTTTTCCTTTGAGTACACTAGTCTGGTTCCCATGAATACGGTCCATAACGGTTGGTGCAGCACTCTGCACTCCAACCACCGAAATAGAATACGTTGCAAGTACCATGCCTGCGAGAACCACTCCAATGCATTGTTTCCCTATTTTTTTCCTCATTGTCTGATCGCGTCCTTGTTTTTCTCTCTGCAGAGGCATGAGACGATCATCTTATAACCATTTTTTACAAATCAATTCCAATTTGTACCAAATTCATTCCCAAATTCAAAAAACAAAATTCTCAACTCATCACTTTTTTTAGTTTTTCGGAAACCTTAAATGATGCTGTTGCGTCATCGATACCATGGATACGAAGGTTGATGAATACATAAAGAAACAAAAATCCCCGCAAAAAGAAATCTGTAAGAGATTACGAAGCATTATCCTGACAACCTATCCTGACGTCAACGAAGAAATGAACGTAGGTGTCCCTTGTTATGGTTCCACAAAAGAGGAACCATGCGGCAAATATTACATCGCTGCTCTCAAAGACCATGTCAATTTAGGTTTTTCACTAAAAGGTCTGACAAAGCAGCAGCAAGGACTCTTTGAAGGCAGCGGAAAAACAATGAAGCATATCAAGGTGTATTCCGTAGATGAGATTGATGAAAAAAAGATCATCCGGCTCCTAAAAATAATTAAATAAAACTTTAGATGATGGAAAGGAGATTCCCTGGCTCATGGGATTGAAACCGGTGATAAGACGTATTGGCGCCTGCGTCACGATGACGAAAAATATAGAAAAACTGTGTTTTCAGTTACTTCTGTTATGAATTTTATTGCAACAAAACATTTAAATGAGCTGAACGGATTGAATACCTGAACCCTCGAATCAGGGGAGGAAGAATATGAGAAAGAAAATACTAATTGGAAGTCTTGTAGCTGCTGTTCTCATCCTTTCAGTGCCGATGGCCTCAGCTGTTGAATGGAAGACTGTAGAAACAAAAATCAGCGAACTGAACATTCAAGATCCAAGCCTACAAACGATTTTAAAGAAGGATAAGAAAGACCCCCAGCCATCCACCATCATCTTGTTTTTGACTGCGTTGATCCTCTTTCTGAAATTCGTTCGTTATATTCGCCAAAATTTCAAGCTCTCACAGATTATCCTTGGGCTGATCATCCTGATTATCGTCAACTATATCAGCTAGTGGCCGGACATTGTAACAAAAACCTTCATTCTTTTTTTATCTTTCTGATATGGAATTATCGAGCCAGTCTTAGGGAGTTTTCCTCTTTTACAGCTTACATCTCAAGAATCCAATTTTTTATGAATCTTTTCATTTTATCACGATTTTCTGGTATGAATGTTACAACAGATTCCTAAATCTCCGTCTTTTTCATAGGTTTATGATATGCTATTATCATATCCATGGTACTCTTAGGATAACATTTATCTACTAGTACATCATATAATAATATGGGGGTCTGGACTTTCCGTAAAGAAAGCTTTTACGTTTCAAACCTTTCCTCCCAGATTTTTAATATCACCAGACCCCCCTTTCCTTCTCAACTTCGAACTGCAACAACGATAGTAAAACAGAAATCAATGCCAGCGAAGTAAGAGCGAATACACCACTCAGACTTTTATCCTTAACATCAGACAACGAAATATCATCACAACCAGATTTTCTCCTCGATTTTCATAGGTGAAATTTACCATAATCGATCATTGAAGGTCTGTCTGAATGATTTTGAAGGGACGAACACGACTATTTATGACAAAGAATTTTTCCATGAAACCCTTTTGAGAGTATCTCAGTATCCTACGAGTTTTCCTGTTCTTCTTTCTCCGGTATCCGTATCCGATGTTTCTCCACAAACTCTCTAGCGTTGCCCAACCAGAACTTCATTGACGCCTTTTGCTCAATAAGGCCTGCGGTCGCAATACGCGCAAAATCATTATCATAGGTGATGATCCCCCGCACTTCGGGATGCTCATAGGCTGCCTGCACCAACGACAGATCAGCAACCGAGGGTTGCTTGAGAACATTTGTTTTAATTTCTGCCAACTCGTTCGGAATCGAACCGATATGATAAATAAGAAACACATCAGGCAACTGCTTCTCGACTGCCGATCCAACCTCTTCGATGATCTGCTGGGTCGTGGCAATACACATCGATGATGATTGCATGTTCAGGATTGCCTGACAATATTTCCGTCGTGTACTGCGGCTATCAAATGCATAAATCAAGATATTGGCATCTACCAGAAACACGTCGTAGGCGATTTTCTCATGCAGAAAATGTCGGTAATTCAGAAGCTTGCCACACGCACATACGTTCTTACGATTTCGAAAGAGACGCATTCGCCGTTTACAATGCGGACAGGTCACCTTCATAATACAATACTGTAATACAACAGGACTTTTATTTACTAATCCCTTCAAAATCATCGTTTGCATGGAATAATCATAGCAGATAGATACCGGAACTGGCATGAAAACAAATACTCCAATAGAGTTCCAATATCTTTAAAGACAATACTGGAACCGGGAAGACAAATACATACCCTTTTTCCCTTTTTTATCACTTTTATATCAAAATCAGACACATAAAAATCTATTAAAAGGGGTACAACCATTTCAAATTCCAATGAAAGGCGGATTGTCAGACACACAAAAAAAACTCATCCAGTCGCTCGAACAGAACAACCACTGGTTTGTGACCACCAACGAAATCGCCTCATACCTCTCCTGCACAGAAAAAGAAGCACACAGCCTGGGTTTCGCACTCAGCCTGAAAAAATGGTTCGCCACCCTCGGACATAACCAATATCTCCTTCTCAAATCAACACAACAACAGCCTCCTTCGTTCATCCACCCACTCATCATCGGAAGCCACCTCGTCGACCCTTATTATTACTCTTTTCACACTGCAGCCTCCTACCACAAACTCATCCCACCTCTGAACCAACAAGTTTACCTTGTCACCACCACCATGCGGAACAACACCGACATCAGAGAAACCTCCTATCGCTTCATCCATGTCACTCCACGGAAGTTCTTTGGTTTCAACACAGTCACCATCGAAGGTACAACCATCAACATGGCAGATAAAGAAAAAACCCTCATCGACAGCTTGGAAAAATTCAAATACATCGGCGGTCTGACCGACGTGATCCGCATCCTGACACACCACATCGACACCCTTGATGTGCAACGTCTCGTTGACTACACAGTCCTCATGGGATCAAGTACTCTAATCCAACGACTCGGCTATATCCTTGATCACCTCGACGTCTCCTTCGACGAAGATTTCCTCCAAAGCTATTCTCTAGGTGTGTTGACCTACTTTGATCCATTCAACACCTTTGATCTGAAACCGAAACGAGACGAGAAATGGAACCTGATGGTCAACATCCCAGATTCACTCTTCCAAAAAGAACCATAACGACAACACTCATCCTTTTCATTTCACACCTTTTTTTCAAATGTTTTTATCTTTTACAAAATATTAAATACGGAATCATCGATTAACATAAAGGGAGACGAATCGATGATAAAAAAGCTCATAGGATTTTTTGTGTCATTCCTCTTAATGCTCACACCAGTCGTTCTAGCGATACAAACAGAAAATGAACAAACCATACCAACCAAAACTCTAGGCTATCAAACCTCATTTTCCCCCTTAGCTCCACAAGTGGATTCCAAGCAAGGATGGGAGCTGCAGTGGAGTCATGACTATGGCGGCATGGGTCATTCACAATTGGCACAACCGGTCGGAGACCTCGACGCAGATGGCATCAACGAAATCATTGTGGGTGGTTATGAAAATTCAGGCATGTGCAGAATTTTATCCTACGATGCAACGCAACTTACCTATGTAGAGGAATATTCCTGGTACATTCCTGGAGGTTCCTATCATATCCCAACGGGGGCATGTATCTTCGACCTCAATGAAGACGGGACACTTGAGCTTGTTGTCGCCTGGGGATTTACCAGCGCTGATGGGGTTTACGCCTACACCTGGGATGGAACCACGCTTACCACCCTTGATTGTTACGATGGTGTCGGTGTTGATTTCCTATACGATGTATTCGCCTGCGATTACAACGATGATGGACATGTCGAAGTGATCGTCTCAAACGCACCGAACATGGGGACAAGCCAATGGCATGTCTACGCGCTGCGCTGGGATGTCGACCATTTCGTTGCAGAGGCGTTCTGGGCATGTCCGAATGGAGCAAGCTGCGAATGTCCCATGGTCTGGGGTGGTGATGTAGACAACGATCAGAAAACAGAGATCATCGCAGACGTATCAAATAATGGATATTTCACACCAGGAACCTGGGCTTTGAACTGGAATGCCGATACTGAAGACTGGGATGCAGTACCGGTATGGACAGACTATGGTGATGCAACCGTCTATGGTATTGGGATAGCGGACATCGACGAGGACGGAACACCAGAGATAGGTGTTGGAAGCTACGGGGGTACCCCCTCAGGATGGCTTTTCGAATGGAACGGAACAGGTTACGAGATGGTCTGGCATGCAGAATACCCTGGGGGCGAACCAGTGATCGAGTCGGTCGCGCTTGGTGATGCAGACAACGATGGACATCAGGAGTTCGTCTTTGGTACCCAACAAGTCCACATCATCGGATGGAACGGTGAAGCCTACTACGAAAAAGCCACCCTTACTGACCCGCAATCGATGTTAGCAGGCATGAACATCTGCGACTTCGATACAGACGGGTTTAACGAACTCAAAGCCTGTGAGATCATCGACGGCAGCGGCACTGAGTTCATCTGGGAATATCACATCCCGGATATAACCCCACCAATCACCACCTGTTCCTTAACAGGTGAGATAGAAAGTGGGATTTTTATCAGCAATGTGACTGTTACTCTCACCGCGACCGATAACCAATCTGGGGTACAATACACCAAATACAAACTCGATGCTGATGAATGGATAACCTACACAGAACCATTCATTGTGACAGACGACGGGAACCATACATTGCTGTTCTACTCGATCGACAGAAATGGAAACATCGAAGAGGAACAAACAAGGACTTTTACCATCCAACACCATCCGTTACTCTCTCTTACCATCACCGGTGGTAAAGGCGTTTCGGTATTAATCGAAAACAGAGGTCTTTTACCTGTAAACAAAGTCCCCTGGCGCATCAACCTTACTGGAGGCATCATCCTGAAGGGCGTCTCTAAAGAAGGAATGATCCCTCAACTGCTCCCAGGTCAACAGAAAATCCTTACCTCCTCCATCATTGGATTCGGAAAAACCATCATCACTGCAACCGTTGATGACACCAAAACGACAGCAAAAGGCTTCGTCCTTCTGATCTTTGTGATCGGTGTACAATAACCTCTTTCTTTTTCTTAATCTTTCATCTTGCTGAGATACAACCGTTTCTTCCGCTCAATTTCTATATATTTTTGTAACACCTCGAGAACCTCCGACTCCCACTGTCTCTCTTGCAGAATCTTCCCAAGTGCTGCAGTATCCAGTTGACTGACCTCCTGAAGCTTCCCGTATTTCTGCAACATCTTTTCCAACTGTACCCGCTCTTTGCTATTCTTACTTGGAAACGAATATTTCTCGGTGTCCGTGATTCGCACCTTGTTCTTCGAACCAAATACCACCTCAACGTGTTCTTTCTCTGCAAATGAACTCAATGCTCCCTCGAGTTTTTCCAGCTCCGCATCCCACTGCAGATTCGCTAGCTTCTGAGCTGATTTAATCTCAGCGTATCGATTCACCAGGACAACCCCTGTGTCCTTCAGATACTCATTTGCTGGTTTCTCTTTGATCATATGCAGATGGGACCACTGAGGACAGCAGGATTGATACTCGCACCACTCACAGAGGAACCCTGGGTGTGCCTCATAAATCGTCTCGTTTTCGATTCTTTCGATCAGCTGGATGGTATCTTTTTTTAACTGCGAAAGCTCGTTATCCGTTCTGGTGGAATCAATCTCCTTGTCAAACTTCAAGAAATGCCAGATCAACCGCACGTCTTTTACATCAGGGTACTGGTTCTTCACCCCGATCATATAGAGTGCAAGTTGCCGGTCCGAACGAATATAGTCAGCCAGCGGCAACCGGGAGTTTGTTTTATAGTCATGGATCTCGTAGTACCCATCCCTTGTTTCTGTCAGCCGGTCGATATATCCTTGGAGCTTGTAGTTACCCTCACCGTCCAGGTTAATCCGAATCAATTCTTCCAAGGCGACTGTTTTGCCTTGATTGAACGGATGGTACCGCTGATAATAATCCGTCAGATATTTCTTCCCCATGTTGAGGTAATTCTCTGCGCTATATTCTTCGCTGACAATAATGATCTCATCAGTCCAGTTTGCGTTCCATTCGCTGGTAAAAAAAGAAAGCACTTCTTCCAGGGTGTTTGCTTTTTGATGATTCAGATCGCGATACAGTTTTTCGAGAGCCTCATGGGCCCTGATCCCAAGGAACGCTTCGACTGTTTGTTCTTCTTCTGTTTCGATTTTATCGATATACTTCAGCTTGAACTTCTGAGGACACTGCTCATAACAGCTGAGGCGCGAATGAGAGTACACGGTCATGAAAACAGAGATCAAATATGCATGTTTAATGGTATCGTGTTTTTTTTTCAAGGTCTATGAAATTGTTTTACTTCGTTCCACAAGCCAGTCGTAAATTTTTGGGTACACCTCGTCACGAGCATGTAACCCTAAGTTCAGATCAAGGTGCCCGTAATCAGCGCGATACCCTGCATCTCTGGAAAACTCAAGATATGTCACGTCTGTACTACCGACATGTTCTTTCACATACTGCATATCGGTCTTCGGTGCCATCTTATCCAATCCACCTGCGATCGCCAGTAATGGGGCGTTAAATCGATGCAGGTTTTCTGTATAGCTGTATGGGGTGAATATTTTTTTCATACCAGGAATACGCCCCAGGGTATCATACATCCAGGGATAACGCGGGTACCGGCAGAACGTCATATGTTTGAAGAATAACGAGAATTGAGACAGAACCTTTGAGGACAGCACATTGGAAAACCCGACTCGCAGGTAGGTTTGTAGCATTTCAGGATCGACATTCTCAAGGTTCACCCCCATGCCTCTGAAATGACTGTTTAAATCACCTGATCGTTCAAGAAGCTCGGTGATTCGGATCGGGATGGAAACGTTCCGCGGTGTGATTCGTGTGAGAAACTCAAGGAATACACTGGTTTTCCCAAACACGACCGGGGAGCCAAGCGTGACCACACCTTTGAGATTCTTCTGCCCTTCTTTGGTTTCCCCATAGGCGTACGCAATCATTCCTCCCATGCTTTTTCCCACCCAGAACACCGGTGGCGCGTCATGTTTCTTTTCCGTGTACCATTCATGGACACGTCTGATGATCGCTGGGACGTCTTTGTCAATATAATCATCGACCGACCAACGATACCGCTCCGGGTGTTCCCGTGGGTCAAACGTTGGTTGGCCATTTCCCCGGAGCTCTGGGACCCAGACGTCAAAGACCGCTCCGTTCTCCGAATGTTGCTGTGAGAGGAATGCTGCAAGACTATACCGCTCCCACTCAGGTGTCCCTGGCTGACCGAAATCACAACTGTTCTTGTTCGCAGCAAGACCATGACAGAGGATTACAGGGAATCGGACAACATTCTTCCCGATGGGCAAGTAATGATACATGCGAAGATCCCATCCATCTGACGTCTTCGCAGACACAGTCTCTTGGTAAATCTCTAGAAGTCCCATATGATATCGAGAACACGTCACGATAGAAAAACTCTCCCCCCATTCAGTGAAAAAAAAGTAATCGATCGTGGATTATCTTTACTTTAATATTGAATTTTTTTTAGAAAGAGTGGTTGGATGGAGCTATCGCTCATCGTCACAATTGAAACAATAGTACCGCTCGAAATCGTAACTGACTGTTTTCTCGTCATGACTAAAGGTCTTTCCGCAACTCGCGCAATTCAATGTCTGTCGTTTCTGAATATCTTTTGATTTGTTTTGCATCTCCCTCACCATCCATGTTGGTTCTCGGTTGAAGTTCACCATGTATGGACATGCAGTATATATCCCTTTTCATTTGACTTTTTAGGACTGATAACTATAGATGATTTCGATTAAAATTCAGAAAAGAGTTAAA
>DATMWV010000093.1:0-26981 GCA_035562195.1 Thermoplasmatota archaeon | reverse complement strand
GTGCCGGAATCATCCCTCAAGATAATAAACCACTCGCACAACTACTGAAAGTCCCCCTCAACCAAGATGAGTTTTATGCTGAGGCACATGTAAAGCTTCGTCCCATCGATTTTTCGGCTGATGGTATTTTCCTCTGTGGTCTTGCGCACTCGCCACGGTTCATCGAAGAATCAATCCTGCAGGCAAAAGCAACAAGTGCACGTGCAGCAACGATACTATCAAAGAAATATCTTGAGACTCTTGGGAACATCGCAAAGGTAATCTCCCGGAATTGCGCAGGATGTCAGCTCTGTGTCGAAGCATGTCCCTATGATGCGATTAGCTATGATGAAGAAAAGAAAATCGTCATCGTCAATGAAATCCTCTGCCAAGGCTGTGGTGCATGCTCTGTCGTCTGCCCAAGTGGGACGTCGCAACAGAACACGTTTACCAAACGTCAGATTGTTTCCATGATTGATGCGTGTCTGGAGTAAGAGAAGATGAATGAAGAAAAAAAGGACCATAAGAAGCAAGACTTCGAACCGAAAATCGTCGGGTTTCTCTGCAACTGGTGCAGTTACGCAGGGGCAGACCTTGCTGGCACCAGTCGTATCCAATATCCACCGAACGTCCGGATCATTCGAGTGATGTGCTCAGGGTCTGTGGATTCGATGTACATCCTTCGTGCGTTGCTAGAGGGAGCTGATGGGGTCTTCGTCGGTGGGTGTCACCCTGGTGATTGTCACTACATCGATGGGAACTACAAAGCTCGCCGACGGATGGTACTACTCGAAAACATCCTGGGTACGTTAGGATTGGAAAAAGAACGGGTGTGGCTCCGATGGATCTCTGCATCTGAGGGGCAGAAGTTTGCTGATACGATGAAAGAGATGACCGAATCGATTAGAAAGCTCGGGCCAAACCCGATTGCGAAACATTGGAACCTATGATGGAGGAAAAAAAATGACGCAGAAAGTACTCAAAGTAAAGGACAATGATGTGATCGGGTCGACGAATGATTTCCTAAAACATCTTCTTTCATCAGGGAAAATCCAGGCATTGCTGGTGCCCCAGAGCACACCTTCAAAGAAAGTCGCTTACCCGGTGTTGATCGCTGACCCGAAGAAGCTGCATGCTGATATTATCGCCCCAATTCTCCCAGTTGCGACCGCAACCATAATCTCAAAGATGACCAAGGTGCAATCCCCATCAAAACCAATCGCGGTCGTCATGAGGTCCTGTCAGATCCGTGCCCTTATAGAACTTGTGAAGCTGAATCAAGCTAATCTGACTAATATCATCATCATCGGAGTCGACTGCTCAGGTACATTTCCGATGAACGTCTATGCCGGGTTTCAGGAGAAAAAAACACCGACGCAGTTCATCCTTGAAACAATGAACAAGAAATCCGCTGAGGCAGAACCATACCTGCGGTCCGCCTGTCAGATCTGCAAAGATCCGATTCCGACACATGCTGATATCGTTCTTGGGTTCTATGGTGCGGACATCGAAAAAGAAATCGTTGTCGAGGCTCACACGGAGGTTGGAAAAGATCTCATAAAAGAGCTAGCTCTCGAGGAGCAGCAAGAAGGGAAAAACCGGGAAAAAGCAATCAAAGAGATCCGTGAGGAAAAAACAAAGAAACGGACCATGTTCCTCAAAGAAAAAGAAGGAGTCAAAGGAATCGAGAAGGTCGCTGAGTTTTTTGACAAATGTGTGAATTGTCATAACTGCCGGCAGGCCTGTCCAATCTGTTACTGTAAAGAATGTTTGTTTGACTCTTCTGTGTTTGATGCGGAAGCATACAAGTTCATCAGGAGAGCAGAAAATAAAGGTTTGTTCAAATTGCCAAGTGATGCACTGCTCTTCCAGCTTGGACGGATGAACCATATGATCCTGTCCTGTGTCGAGTGTGGGTTATGTGAGCAGGCATGCCCAAACAACATCCCCTTGATGGATGTGTTCATCCCTGCAGCAGAGAACGCGCAGAAACAGTTCGACTATCACCCAGGAAAAGATAAAAATGAGAAAGTCCCGATGATCGTCTATCGAGAAGACGAGTTCTTGGAGGTAGGAGAAAAATAACATGGATATAATCGACTCCCGCAAGGTTGACCCTGGGTTCAAGTTTCGGATAGCAAAAGAGGAGGGTGGCGAAGGTATCCTGAAATGTTTCGCCTGTGGTGCTTGTACTGCCCGGTGCCCTGAGATGGATGTCAAACCCGAATGGAACGCGCGAGTCATCATCCGAAAAGCCTTACTTGGTTTAAAGGAAGAAGTCCTGTCTAGTGAGTTTTTCTGGATCTGCAGCGCTCATTTCCGTTGTCTGGAGAAATGCCCACAAAAGGTCAATGTCAAAGAGGTCATGAACGCGGTCCGGGACGCTCGATTGTTAGAGGAGCAAACCGAGGATATCACAGGGAAGACGGCAAAGAAGTACCTTGATTTGGATTTCAAATATAAAATCACGCAGAATGAAGAAGGAAAAGATCTCTACGAGTGTTTCTCATGCGGGACGTGTACCGCAGGTTGTCCTGAGCGGGAGCTTGACGTGCTGTATTCCCCACGCAAAGTAATCAAAAATGTGCTCCTTGGTATGAAGGAGCCTGTGTTCTGTAACCAGTTTGTTGAGATTTGCTCGTCGCATCATCGATGTTTCACCCAATGCCCACAAGGTGTAGAGATCCCAAGGTTGATGAATGCGATTAAAAACATTGCTATTAAAGAAGGATATACTCGAACAAAACAATAGATGACCTATGACAAAAAAATCTGAGACGATTGGAGCTGTTGCCGTGGTCGGCGGTGGTATTGCAGGAGTACAGGCAGCACTCGATCTTGCTGATATGGGATACAAAGTATATGTCCTTGAGAAATCACCAACCATTGGTGGTGTGATGGCCCAGCTTGATAAGACGTTCCCGACCAATGATTGTTCGATGTGTATCTTATCCCCGAAGCTTGTGGACTGCGCGCGTCATCAGAACATTGAGATCCTGACCAACACTCTGATTGAAGGTATCGAGGGTAACCCAGGGAATTTCACGGTAAAAGCGCTAAAGAAACCACGGTACATCGACTTGGAAAAATGCACCTCATGCGGAAGCTGCGAGGAAGTCTGTCCAATATCACTTCCAAACGCTTTTGAGTACGGATTGGTGAAACGTAAGGCGATCTACAAACCGTTCCCGCAGGCGATCCCAAACGCTTATGTCATCGACAAGGAAGGCGATGGTAAACATCGCGGCTGTATCGATTGTATGAGGTGTGTTAAAGAATGCAAGTCTGGTGCGATTAACCATGACCAGAAACCAGAACAACTGTCTCTTCATGTTGGTGCGGTGATCATCGCAGCTGGTTCTCCGCCGTTTGATCCGGTGATAAAACCAGAGTTCGGCTATAAGAAATATAAGAATGTGCTGACAAGTGTAGAGTTCGAACGGGTCTTATCTGCATCAGGTCCGACTCAGGGGAAGATCCTACGGCCCAGTGACCAGAAGCATCCAACGAAGGTTGCATGGGTGCATTGTGTCGGCTCCCGTGACGCTTCTGTGAACCATGAGTATTGTTCTGCGATGTGCTGTATGTATACCGCGAAGGAAGCGATCATCGCTAAAGAACATGCGTCTGCTATCGAGCCGACCGTGTTCTACATCGATATCCGGTCCTATGGGAAGGATTTCGATAAGTATATCAATCGGGCGAAGAAAGAACATAGTCTGAGGTATATCCGCTCACGGATCTCTGAAATCACGGAAGATCCAAAGACAAAGGATCTCCTGATAAAATATGAGGATGATAAAGGGGACTTCAAAGAAGAAACCTATGAGCTTGTCGTCCTTTCAGTTGGATTGTGCGGGGCTGGTGAGCGACGCAACGAGTTGATGGACATCCTTGGGTTGGATGCGAACGAGTTTAAGTATGTTCGGACAAATGCAGATGATCCTGTGGTAATCAGACCAGGGGTTTTCGTCGCTGGCTCTTTCTTGGAACCTCAGGCGATTCCTGAGTCGGTCATGCAGGCATCTGCTGCTGCTGCGAACGCTGCTGCACTGCTAAAAGATTCACGGGGTACATTGGTGAAGGAGAAGAAATATCCGGTAGAGAAGAACATCTCAGCCGAGAAGCCTCGGATCGGAGTGTTCTTGTGTCATTGCGGGATCAACATCGGTGGCTACGTGGACGTTCCAGCGGTCGCTGAATATGTCAGATCACTGCCCGATGTCGCGTTTGTCGAGACGAACGTGTATACGTGTTCTGAGGATACGCAGAAGAAGATCGTGGATGCGATCAAGAAATATGATCTGAACCGTATCCTGGTCGCGGCGTGTACCCCTCGGACACATGAACCGCTTTTCCAAAAAAGCCTTCGCGATGCAGGTCTCAATCCATATCTGCTTGAGATGACAAACATCCGAGAGCAATGCTCTTGGGTCCACATGGATGAACCGAAGAAAGCAACAGAGAAGGCAAAACAGCTCATTGCAATGACCGTGGCAAAAACACGGTTCCTGCAACCGATCCAGGAAGCCGAGATCCCGGTTCTTCAGAAAGCTCTTGTGATCGGCGGTGGAATTGCAGGGATGACTGCAGCGCTATCCTTAGCTGACCAGGGATATGAGACCGTCCTGGTAGAAAAAGAATCAAAACTCGGTGGATATTTACATAAGGTGTACTATACAGTTGATGGCCTTGACATCCTGGGATTGATCAAGCAAATGACCGAGAAGGTCTCAAAACATCCTCTCATTAAGATATATACCGGTTCACAAGTGAAATCGTTACAAGGATATGTCGGAAGCTATCAATCTGAGATTCTAACTCCTTCAGAGGTTATTGTATTTTCTCATGGTGTGATCGTTGTCGCGGTTGGCGCAGATGAATACAAACCACATAGCTATCAATACGGAAAGGACCCAAGAGTGTTGACACAGTCGGAGCTGGAAAAAGATCTCAGTATCCTTAAAAAAGGAGATATCCGTGACGGTGAGACCTTCGTGATGATCCACTGTGTGGAGTCCCGTGATGAGAAACGACCGTATTGCAGCAGGGTCTGTTGCATGCAAGCGGTAAAAAACGCGTTGAAGATAAAAGAGCTAAATCCACGGGCTGAGGTGTTCCTCCTCTATCGTGATTTAATGACCTATGGGTTCAAAGAAAAGTTCTACAAGGACGCTCGTGAAAAAGGCGTGATGTTCCTACAATATGATCCTGAGAAAAAACCTGATCTGGAATCGAAGAACGGGCTAGTCGTGAAGGTCTACGAGCCGATGATAGGGGAACTGTTAAGGATACCGACGGATCATCTGATCCTCTCGACTGGATTGCAACCGAACCCTGATAACCCGGTAATCGGCAAGTTGCTGAAAGTGCCGGTAAACGATGATGGATTCTTCCTTGAAGCGCATGTAAAACTCCGGCCTGTTGATTTTTCAACACGAGGGGTGTTCGTCGCAGGGAACTGTCATGTGCCAAAGTTCATCAATGAGTCAATATATCAGGCACAGGCTGCTGCTGCGCGTGCTGCAACGATCCTGTGTAAACCGACGCTGAAAGCTGAGCCGAATGTCGCGTATGTTGATGATGATCTCTGTAGCGGGTGTAGTATTTGTATTTCTGTATGTCCGTATAATGCCATTGAGCGGGTCGAGGAAGAAATCAAATGCAAAAAAGTAATTCATGCGAAGGTCAACGAGGGGCTGTGTCAGGGCTGCGGGACCTGCGTCAGTGCCTGCCCAAGTAGTGCGATCCAACAACGAGGGTTCAAAGACAAACAGATACTCCCCATGATCGAGGAAATAACAGAGATAAAGTAGATTTTTCATTGGAATAATCATAGACAAAGAGGATGCGGATATGGAAATGGAGATTCGTTTCCCAGCTGGGAAGAAGGTCGAAGCATTGTTTGATGATTTTATCGTAACAACTGATCAACCGGTTGCTGATGGTGGGTCTGGGTCTGCTCCGTCGCCGTTTGATTTGTTTCTAGCCTCGATTGGGACATGTACAGGGTATTATGTGCTGAGTTTTTGTCAGAAGAATAATATTCCGACAGAAAAAATGAATCTTACCGCACGTTTTCTGAGGAACCCGACGACCCATCTCGTAGAGAACATTCAAATCGACATCAAGGTACCTCGGGAGTTTCCAGAGAAATATAAAAACGCGGTGATTAAAGCAGCGCAGGTATGCACAGTAAAACGACATTTAGAACAACCCCCAAGAATAGACCTCAAAGTAATACCGCTTTAGTCAGTATCTTTATGTAGCTGTTTTCTATTGCGAGAAAAGGAAGGTCTATGACGGTAACCTTAGTGATAGGCACTCAATGGGGTGATGAAGGAAAAGGAAAAGTTGTTGACTATTATTCTAAACATGCACAGTATGTTGTACGATTCCAGGGGGGTAACAACGCGGGTCATACCATCAAAGTCGGAGAGGAAGTGTACAAACTCCATGTGGTACCCTCTGGTGTCATCCAGGGAAAAACAGGGATTATAGGTAACGGTGTTGTCATTGACCCTGAGATTCTGCTTCAAGAAATTAATGAATTGATACAACGAGGGAAAAAACCAAAGCTACTGATCAGCGATAGAGCAAATATCATCATGCCATACCATAAGATCCTTGATGGTGCCGAGGAGCAATACCTTGGGGATAAAAAGATTGGTACCACGAAACGTGGTATTGGACCTTGTTACAGCGATAAGGTGGCACGTAATGGGATCAGAGCCATTGATTTGACTGAGAAAAAAACTTTACATCATTTACTTGCTCGTATCCTTCCACTCAAACAGAAGATGATGAATATTTACGGTATTAAAAATAAACTTGATGAAAAAGAAATCTTAGAGACGTATAGTACCTATGGGAAACGGTTACGACAATATATCACCACGACCCATATCGAGCTGAATAAAGCAATACAGGACAAGAAAAATATCCTCTTGGAAGGTGCCCAAGGAACTATGCTTGATGTCGAGTTCGGTACGTATCCGTATACGACCTCGTCGCACACGATTGCTGGAGGATCAACCATTGGTGCTGGCATCGGTCCACGTACCATCGATGAGATCATCGGGATCGTTAAAGCCTACACTACACGGGTCGGTGAAGGACCACTTCCCACTGAGCTTCTTGATAAAACCGGGGAGCATCTCCAACAAGTTGGACATGAGGTTGGCACCACGACAAGCAGGCCACGTCGTTGCGGTTGGCTTGACCTTGTGGTTGTGAAACATTCATGTCTCATCTCCGGTGTTACGAACCTTGCGATCACGAAACTTGATGTGTTAAATGGACTGCCAGAAATCAAGGTCTGTATTTCCTATTCACTCAATGGCAAGAAAATCGATTATTTCCCCGCTCGCATCGAAGACGTCTCAAATTGCAAACCAATTTATAAGACCTTTAAAGGTTGGACGACTATGGATCAATCTTCGGCAAAATTCTCTGACCTGCCAAAGGAAGCACAAGCATACCTCCGATTCATCGAAAAAGAAACAGATGTCCCCATTCGTCTTGTCTCGATTGGACCAGGACGTAACGAGACTATCGAGGTTTAAACAAGCTGTTTTACCGACAATGCCGTCTGGATCCAACGCAGATACGAATTGCACGCTGCTCTCAGGGAACCGATATCCTCAGACTCGATGATCATCGTCAGTTTCTTCGTATCAACAGAAAATGTGACAGTTGATTTTGGAATCTTATGTTTTATCTCTGGGGACAGTGACTGAACGATCACAGAGGCATCCTTGGTAGATGGAAAGAAAAAAAGGAATGTTGCTTTCTTCGTCATACGCTTTTGATGCGTTTTGCAACCGTCGGTCGTTCCTTGTAGAACACCTTGCTTCCGCAGTACGGGCATTGCATCCCGATGTTCTTCACATCGAACTGGACCGCTTTCTTACATAACCCACATTTATACCTGGTCACTTGGATTCCTCCTCAACAGGCATCTCAACAGGGAGTCCTTTGAGGATTCTTTCAGCAGTTACACCAGATGGCGTTGCAGGCATGTACGCTCCGCCAGCAAAGACATTTCCGCATTTCGAACATTCCCAGATACTGGTGCTTTTGCGTTGAACCGCTTTCCGACCGCATCGGGGACAGGCATGACGGAGTCGTTGTTGGCTTTCGACCTCTCGGATCATAGTTCGTGATTTCACACCGTATCGTTCTGCGAAGCGACCGGAGGTGCCGACTTTCTTGGTTCTTTTGGACATATTTATTTTCCTATACTATGGTTAAGTTTCTTCCGTATTTCTTGCCCGTTATCAAGAGCTCCTTTTATAACTTTTTGTATCTCCTCCTGAGTAAAGCTCCCGGAAAGCCCTTTTTGCATCGCGCGAATATCACCTTTATGGTCTGTAGCGACCGTTAAACGGGCATCAGCAATAATTTCTTCATCAAAACATGGGTCAAAGAGAACAAAATCATTGATTTTCACGGCAGTGCAAGATATCGGAGGTTCGATCATTGGCAAAGGAAAATCATTGATTGCATTTGGATTTTTATTTGCTTCATCGTTTCCAAAAGGTACCTCATCTAATCCAGGTATTGCATATAAATCGAGAAGTTGCTCCTGCCAAGAGCTTCTATCTTTTTCATTCAACTCTTTTAAAAATCGAGAAACAGGAACCTTCGTCGTCAATAACGCAGCAAGTGCAGCGAGAGACGCTGCATCAAACAGATTTCCGTCATAATCCAAGATGTGAATATCAATGAACACCAGCCATACCTTTTCACCAGGGGTAATACAGAGTTTTTCAAGTTGTATAACCTGGGATTCTCTGACACCTCTGTCAACTACTCTTGCAAGCTCTATAGCATTCTCTCTGGGTGGACCTGATTCAAAATCAGGGGATGCTAGAGGAACGAACTCTGCAGCGGTACTCATCACACCGGTTTTTGGTGTATCTGGAAATGGCTCCCCGATATCCATTTTGATACCACACAGTACCTGGGTATTACCGATCTTAATCCGAGCAGACCCTTCTGCCTTGTTAACGACATTTGTCTCAATTTCAATGGTACGATATTGGTTAAAATTTCGCCCGTCGATCCGCTTCCCTTGCTCACCAAGCTTTGTGATATAATCACGTTTAATAATAGGAACTATGGTCATTCTTGTACCTCCGCCGCAGCAGATTGATATTTATGCGTGATTGCTTTCTTCTGAAATTCTGAGACAATGTGACATCCTTTCACCGCAAGATCAAAGGCTCGATTGAACTCATCAACGGTGAGATGACCATCCATCTGCAATAAGAGCACTTCCCCAGTTCTTGGTGAGATGGCTATCGGGAGATCAGCATCACCAAAGTTATCCTCCTCTTTCCCCAGGTCTAGGACTACCTGACCACCGATTTTCCCAGAAGCGCAAGCAACCGGGATGTCCCTCATGGGGATTCCCGCGTCAACCATTGCAACACCTGCTGCAGTAAGCCCAGCACAACGAGTCCCTGCCTCTGCATCGAGCACCTCGATGTTCACATCGATACTTGCGCGAGGGAACTGCTCGGTCAGAACGACTTTTTCCAAAGCCTCAGAGATGACTTTTGAGATCTCAACACTGCGTCGGTCAGGACCTGGACGCTTCCGGTCCTCAACACTGAAAGCAGCCATATTATACCGTGCTTGCACAATCGCTCTGAGCGGATTTTGCGTATGTCGAGGAACAGCTTCACGAGGACCGTAGACTGCAGCAAGGACTTTATTGCCACCCCATTCAAGGTAACAGGAGCCGTCTGCACGATGAAGCACACCAGCCTCGATCTTTATTTTCCGCAAATCGTGCGGACCTCGTCCATCTAATCGCTTTCCTTCACCAGATATTAATTCCATGTTTGATTTCATTATCTTACATCCTTTGCATCTTTTTTCAAGAATTCTTCTATTCTATCGGTCAGGCCAAATGTTATTGCCTCTCGTTCTATCATAGAGATCGCAGATAGCACTTTTTCTATGCCTTCCGCATCTCCATCAATCCAAATACGCCCGTTCTTACCAACCTTAATACGACAGCGGGTATATTTTTGGATAATCTCAATCATTGAAAACTTCTTTCCAATGATGCGGCGGTACACCGATGGTTCGAATTCTATGAGATGTCCGCCTTTCAGTTTGAACAGATTACGATCATTTAATGTTATCTGAAGTTTCTTCGATTCATCAACTGAAAGAACCTTCGCCAGTATGGTATCACCGGTGTTTAAATATTTTTCTGTATCAGCAAAATCAATCTCCCACGGAACCTCATGAACATGTAACAACGCAGGGTACGGAGCGTTGATGTCAACCATCCAGTTCGAGGTTGATGCTTCTATCACGACACCGATGACAAAATCTCCAATCACCGCGTCATAACGTCCTTTTAATGGTATGATATGGACGAAATTATCTTGAATGTTGAGGACTCCGAGTCGTTCTGCATGGATTTTTTTGTTTTCCACAAATGTTCCACGACCTGGCCTAAGAGCAGGTGTTTCACCGAGAATCTGACCCGGAATTACTACTTGACGTCCTTCGTTTGCCATAAAATCCAGTATCCTTCTTTATAAAACCTATTTTAAAATTCTTGTTTCAACGTTTCCCTTTGTCAGCGTATTAAGTCGATCATAAAAATCGGTTTGCATACCAGCAGGTAATTTTACAATACCAATCCATGTGCCATCGGACTGCCATTCCTCACGTTCTAAAGTACCAAAGCTTCGGACCGCACCATAGGCTTTCCCAACATGCTCAGGTGGGATTTTCACAGAAATCCGTGTGTGTTCCATGGAAATCGGTAAAAGAGGTCGAAGATGTTCAAGGATGGTTTTCATTTGTTGATTCACCGATTTAAATGGATCGATATGTACTTTTGCTTCCTCCAACGCTAGCTCAATACGCGTTCTTGGATGCGGCATCTTTGTTGTTGGATCCATCGCGTTTTTCACTATTAAATCCACGATACGTTTCTTTTTTGTCTCCTGCATCTCTCGACGCTGTTCTGTCGTAAGCTGAATTTCTCCTTTAAGAATGATTTCCTTTGCAATGATTGAAATATCAGTGGTGTTGAAGTGTTTCTGAAGTGACTCTATTGGTGCATGGGTTCCTTTCTTTGAATCGCTAAACACCGCGTCGATCGCCAGAACAGAGAGGATATTTTCTGTTTTTCCATCCATAATATGTTCTGTCTCATGGGGATCTACGAGGATTTCGAAGCGATCTGCCCCTTTATGGAGTCGTGCAATCACTGCATTTTCTAAACTAACCAACTCTATTTACCTCCGATCGCTTTGGTCACAAAGGTTTTTGTTTCTGCGGCAGATAGGATATGGAACTTGACACCTTTTTTCACAACACCAATCTCGATGGCATCAGGATTCAGTTTCCCTTCAGTTCCTTTATGGAGTGCTTTTACACCCAGATCAATCGCTTCTTCCATAGAAACGTTTTCTTTATAGTGTTCTTCAAAGTATGCCATTGCCCCTGTACGTCCAGCGCCTTCACTTGCTGCTTTATATTCCATCAGAGCACCAGAAGGATCAGTGGAAAACAGTCGTGCACCGGTTTGATCGACACCAGCAATAAGCAACGCGGTGCCAAACGGCCGTACACCACCGTATTGTGTATAGGTTTGTTTAAAATCACAAATCCGTTTCACGAGTGTCTGAACCTGAATTTTCTCGCTATATGTTATTTCATTAATCTGTGCGTCTAATCGAGCCCGATCGATCAACGATCGAGCATCTGCAACAAGTCCTGAAGTCGCACAACCGATGTGATCATCGATAATGAATATCTTCTCAATTGAATCCGGCTCAATCAGTCGAGAGGTAATACGCTTATCAACAATTAAAATAGCACCATCTCGAAATTTCACTCCCACAGTTGTGGTCCCACGCTTTACTGCTTCTCTGGCGTATTCTACTTGGAATAAGCGTCCATCTGGGGAAAAGACGGTAATCGCTCTATCATATGCCATATTTGATGGTTGCATTTTTTATTTCACCTCATCTTTTCTTCTGTTTTTCTCACTAATGTCTCTTAATTTCAACCATGAATGCGCTTTTCATGTATATAGTTTGTGTTTACGTTTCATCTCTAGAAAATAACGATACGAATACGACTGGGTCAGACCCCTTTTTTTGTTCCCCAAATGATTTTATGAAGCTGCATTGATAATCGGACTGGCAATCCATCATGAAGAATCCATGAGGCAAGAATTTTTGGGTTTGTTTTCCAGACCGGCTGGAAAAAAACAGAGCAGACAGGATGGTATTTTTTTAGAATATTTTTTGCATAGAGATAATCTTCTTTATTCTTTATGATGAATTTGAGTTGATCTTTTTTTGAAAGAAAGCTAATATTGTTCATGTCCATATGTCCATGGGAGCCGGAAGAGGGACATTTCATATCAAGAGAGATGATCAAAGATTTCTTCCCTGCAAGTTTTTTAACACTGTAACTTCCATTGGTTTCCAGACAGACGTTATAGTTTTTCCTCAGCAGATATAAGATAAGCGGTGGAGTCTCTTTCTGTGCGAGTGGCTCGCCGCCAGTGATGCAAATTTGATCGCATGGAAATTTCCTCACCGCATCAAATATCTCTTGTATTATCATATCAGTTCCTTCATCATAGGCATAAATCGTATCACAATAGGTGCATCGGAGATTACATCCAGAGGTCCGAATAAAAACACTCGGAGTCCCAACTAGGAGTCCTTCCCCTTGTACCGAATAAAATATCTCATTTATTTTCATTTATGTGATGTATTTTTAATGTGAATTAAAAACTTTGCCTCATGAAAAAAAAAAGCGAGGGATCACTGAATAAAATAAGAGGTAAAATTATTTATAGGGGAAATTGTATTACGGGTAAGCCGTTCCAACGTTACTCGATATAGCGTATACTATATAAAATCAGTAAAAACTGTGGCCCATCATTGGGCCTGTAGCTCAGCTAGGTAGAGCATCTGGCTTTTAACCAGGTGGCCAAGGGTTCGAATCCCTTCAGGCCCGCCTTTCCTACCAAGGAACGTAGGAGGAATGTAGTATCGCAGCCCCGCCAAAAAAATATTACGACATCTTAGGACATAAGCTGGTTCCGGAACATACTATTTTATCTGATAAAGAGAAAAAGGAACTGTTGGAGAAATTCCATATAAAAACAGATCAATTACCACGTATTATGGCAAATGACCCCGCAGTGATCTCCGCGGGAGCGAAACCTGGTCAGATAGTTAAAATTACAAGAAAAAGCCCGACGGCCAAATATGCGACCGCCTATCGGTTAGTTGTTGAGAGCGACACCTCTGAGAGTTTTACCTTCGCTGAGCCTTCTGAGGAATTCAGTACGGCAAGTGAAGAAATGTAAAAAAAGGGGATTATGAGGAGTATTTATGAGAGAACTCGTTGATGCGTTTTATAAAGAACGAAGTATTGTCAACCATCAGATCGCTTCCTATGATGATTTCTTACGACATCGTCTGCAGCGAATTGTAGATGGAACAATCATCGGTCAAGAAGAAGAAGGAATGAAACGAGGGTATATCTACCCGGAGATAGAAGGATATAAAATTAAATTTGGCAAAATAAAGGTTGGTCTTCCACAGGTAAAAGAGGCAGATGGAACAGAACGACCATTGACGCCAATGGAAGCACGATTACGAGATCTGACCTATGAGGCGCCTATTGAACTTGAGTTCATCCCTGTGAAGAACGAGGTGGAGTACGAGCCTGAAATGGTTCGTATAGGCGAGCTACCAATCATGGTAAAATCCCTACGATGTAACATTTCTCAAAAAGTGCTCGAAGAAAAAATGGATCGCTCGTTCTCTGAAGAGGATTATCGAAAGGAACTACAGCAATTGCAGGAAGACCCATTGGACCCAGGTGGGTATTTCATTAGCAATGGAACGGAACGTGTGTTAATCACGGTTGAGGATCTCGCTCCGAACCGGGTTCTTGTTGAACGATCAAGTCGATATGGAACAGATGTTGAAGTCGCAAAGGTGTTCTCCCAGCGGGAAGGATACCGGGCATTAACTGTTGTAGAAAAACGAAAGGATGGCATGCTCATGGTGAGCCTGCCAACCACCTATGGTCAAATACCACTTATTGTCCTACTACGATCATTAGGCATGGAGAACGACAAAGAAATCGTCGATGTCATCTGTGTCGACCCGAAAATGGAGCCATACGTTCTTGCAAATATCGAGGAATGCGCCAAGGAATATAGTATCGCCACAAAAGAAGAAGCAGTGGCATACCTTGGAAAGAAATTCGCAGGCGGACAGGCAAAAGAATACCGGGTGAAACGAGTCGAGACCATCATGGACCGACATCTTCTTGCTCATCTAGGCAATGACCCGGATGATCGTCTAAAAAAAGCCATTTTTGTTGCTCGCATGGGGATGGCTGTCCTTGAGCTAGCCCTTGGAAAACGAGAGCAGGACGACAAGGATCATTACGCGAACAAGCGTTTAAAACTTGCCGGGGATCTTATGGAGGATCTCTTCCGAGTCGCATTTACCGCCCTGTGTAAAGATTTAAAATATCAGATTGAACGGATCCATGCAAAAGGAAAAGAAATCAAAATCGCATCATCATTACGCTCTGATGTTCTAAGCCAACGTATTCATCATGCACTTGCGACCGGAAACTGGGTAGGTGGTCGCGCTGGAGTCTCCCAGCTTCTTGATAGAACCAGTAATTTAGCGGTTCTCAGCCACTTACGACGTGTGACATCACCCTTGACCAGGTCACAACCACATTTCGAGGCGCGAGATTTACATTCCACACAATGGGGACGTCTCTGCCCTAATGAAACACCAGAAGGACCGAACTGCGGGTTGGTAAAAAATCTTGCACTGACGGTAGAAATCTCAGAAGGATTCGGAGAAAAAGAAGTTGAAACCGTCTTACGGGAACTCGGGATAAAGGAATTGACGAAACACGTCACCGGCGCTCGAGTGTACCTCAACGGAGACCTTATCGGGATGCATCCGAACGGATCAGACCTCGTGAAGAAATTGCGAGAACGACGACGGAAAGGACTTCTGAGTAATGAAATCAATGTGACCTATGATATTGAAGGAAACGATGTAATCGTCAACTGTGATTGCGGACGATTACGCCGACCATTGCTCGTCGCTGAAAACGGGAAACTTCTCGTGAACCAAAAAACTTTTGCTGAGCTAAAAGAAGGCAAGAAAAAATGGACAGACCTCATCAACGATGGGGCCGTGGAATACATAGACGCAGAAGAAGAGGAAAATGCACTCATCGCGCTACGATTTGAGAATCTCACCCCAGATCATACTCATATGGAGCTTGACCCGATGTGTATCCTTGGGATCGGTGCATCGCTTGTCCCGTACCCTGAGCATAATTCATCACCAAGAATTACTATGGGTGCTGGGATGGGAAAACAATCCCTGGGGTTTGGTGCATCGAACTACCGAATCAGACCAGATACTCGTGGTCATCTGCTGCATTACCCACAAATGCCGCTCGTGCAGACACATCCGATTCGTTACATCAAATTCCGGGAGCGACCAGCTGGACAGAACTACATTGTGGCGGTCGCCTCGTTCCAAGGGTACAATATGGAAGATGCTCTCATCATGAGCAAATCAGCAATCGAACGAGGACTTGGTCGTAGCACCTTTGTCCGAACCTACAACAGCGAAGAGAAGCGATATCCTGGTGGTCAAGAAGACCATTTTGAAATCCCCAATCCTGATTGTCGAGGTGTTCGGAGTGAAGATGCCTATAACAATCTTGGTGAAGATGGCTTGATTTCCCCTGAATGCTGTGCGGATGGCGGAGATGTTCTCATTGGAAAAACATCACCACCTCGTTTCCTTGAAGAACCCACTGATTTTCTGACGCCACAAAAGCGACGAGAGACATCGGTGACAGTACAACATGGTGAAGGTGGGGTTGTCGACAAGGTCATGTTATCCGAGTCAGTAAATGGATCACGGATGGTCAAGATAAAAGTCAGAGAACAACGAATCCCTGAACTGGGTGATAAGTTCGCATCAAAACATGGTCAGAAAGGAGTTATCGGATACGTTGTATCCGCAGAAAACATGCCGTTCACCGAAGAGGGGATGTCCCCTGACTTGATCATTAATCCACATGCAATCCCTTCAAGAATGACAGTCGCCCATGTCCTTGAGATGATTGGCGGAAAAGTCGGATCACTTGAAGGACGAATCGTCGATGGGACCGCGTTTAGCGGAGAAACCGAAGAGCAACTACGAGCAGCACTTGTGAACAACGGATTCAACCACGCTGGAAAAGAAATTTTTTATGATGGACTCACCGGTCGACCATTGGAATGTGATGTGTTTGTCGGATGTATCTACTATCAGAAGCTGCATCATATGGTTGCCGGCAAGATCCACGCAAGGTCACGAGGACCTGTGCAGATCCTCACTCGACAACCAACAGAAGGACGAGCCAGAGAAGGTGGTCTCCGATTTGGAGAAATGGAACGTGACTGTCTCATTGGTCATGGAGCCTCGATGGTCATCAAAGACCGATTGTTGGATGAATCAGATATCACAATGAAATATGTCTGTAACACCTGTGGTCATATCGCGATGATCGACCGACACGGTCGGCTTCATTGCTCCATCTGCGGGGATAAAGCAGATATCCATCCTGTAGAGATGAGCTATGCGTTCAAACTTTTAATTGATGAATTAAAATCACTTGTGGTTGTACCACGGATTAAACTGGAGTCGCTGGTGTAGGGGGTAAAAGAGATGGCAGGACGAAATATCACAAAAAAAATCGGGGCGCTTGAATTTTCAGTACTATCACCAAATGAAATCCGCAAGATGAGTGCAACAAAGGTGATCACCGCGGATACCTACGATGATGATGGGTTCCCTATCACGATGGGGTTGATGGATCAACGCTTAAGTGTCATTGAACCAGGATTACGATGCAAGACCTGTGGTTTGAAAGTCGGAAAGGACAAATGCCCAGGGCATTTTGGGCATATCGACCTTGCGATGCCTGTTATCCATGTCGGGTTTGTCAAGACAATCCGGAATTCTCTCCGGGCGACCTGTCGTAAATGCGGACGAATCCTCCTTACGGATAAAGAGCTGGAGGAGCACCGGAAAAACATCATAAAGAACAATTCAGAGGGACGCGACAACGCCTATGTGTTTAAGATGATTATCAGCAGTGCCACAAAAACAGAAGGATGCCCACGGTGTGGAGCGCAGAGTGGTAAAATCGATCTGGATAAACCGACCTCATTTCGGGAAAACGGTAAGAAACTGACCCCAACTGAGATTCGTGAATGGCTGGAAAAAATCCCTGACGAAGATCTTCCTTTGCTGGATATCAATGTAAAATCTGCACGACCAGAATGGATGGTGCTGACCGTGCTACCAGTTCCGCCTGTCACCGTTCGACCATCGGTAACCCTAGAGTCTGGTGAACGATCAGAAGATGACCTGACTCATAAGCTGGTTGATGTCATCAGAATCAATCAACGGTTACAGGAAAACCGGGATGCAGGGGCACCTCAGTTAATCGTCGAAGACCTCTGGGAACTGCTCCAATACCATGTGACCACCTATCTGGATAACCAAACCTCGGGAATCCCACCAGCACGACACCGGTCAGGCAGACCTCTCAAAACACTGGCGCAACGATTGAAAGGAAAAGAAGGGAGGTTCCGAAGTAACCTTTCAGGTAAACGAGTGAATTTCTCCGCAAGAACCGTTATTTCCCCTGATCCAAATCTTAGTATCAATGAAATCGGTGTTCCCATGGAAATCGCCCGAGAACTTACATTACCGGTCCGGGTCACAACCCAAAATATAGAATGGTGTAAAAACCTCATTAAAAAAACAGCGTTAGCAGAGAAACCTGGCGATAACTATCGACCTCGGGTGAACTATATGAAACGATACCGTGAGGGTGTCGAACAGCGCATGAAAGTCACTGAGAAGAACGCAGAGGATATCGCAGAAAAACTTGAGCTGGGTTTCGTCATCGAACGACAGCTCATGGACGGGGATATCGCGTTGTTTAACCGTCAACCATCGCTACATCGGATGTCGATGATGGCGCATCGAATCAAGGTCATGCCGAACCGATCATTCCGTTTTAACCTCTCAGTCTGTCCCCCGTATAACGCTGATTTTGACGGTGATGAGATGAACCTGCATCTTCTACAAGGGGAAGAAGCAAAAGCGGAGGCAGAGATTCTTATGAAAGTACAGGAGAACCTCATGTCCCCTCGTTTTGGAGGAGTCATCATTGGTGGGTTACATGATCATATTTCAGGGTGTTTCCTTCTCACCTATAAGGATAAAATGTTTTCAAAAGAAAAAACATCAGAGATACTAGCGACATTCAAGTATAAAGGAAAATTCCCTGAGGTTCATGAGATGAATGGTGAAAGCCTTGTGTACGGACGGGACATCTTTAGCGTATTACTCCCTAAGGATCTCAGTATTGAGTATAAAGCTAAAGCATGTTTTCACTGTGAAGTCTGTAAGGCTGGCGATTGCCCGAATGGCGCCTATGTCATTGTGAAAAACGGCAAACTGAAACAAGGAATCGTCGATGAAAACAGCATCGGGTCTTTCAAAGGAAGAATCGTTGAACGCATCATCAGAGACCATGGGACTGCAGCGGGTAGGATCTTCATCGATGATGTCACACGAATGGGGATCGCGGTGGTGACGGTGATCGGGTTTACCACCAGTATCGATGATGAGGATATTCCAACTGAAGCGAAACGGCAGATAGGAGAAGGGTTGCAGAAAGCACAGAACAAAATCAACACCCTTGTCACAGCCTATGAGCATGGTGAACTAGAATCCCTCCCAGGTAGAAGTCTCGAAGAAACCCTCGAGATGGAGATCATGCGTGTCACTGGCCGAGCAAGAGACATGGCTGGTGAAATCGCAAGTAAATATCTTGGGTTGAACAACAGCGCAGTCATCATGGCTAAATCAGGGGCTCGAGGATCAATGCTGAACCTGTCACAGATGTCAGGTTGTGTCGGACAACAGGCAGTGAGAGGAGAACGGATATCGAGAGGTTACAAATACCGGACATTACCTCATTTCAAAAAAGGAGATCTAGGAGCGAGTGCAAAAGGGTTTGTTGCGAACAGTTATAAAAGCGGTTTGAACCCGACAGAGTATTTCTTCCATTCAATGGGAGGTCGAGAGGGGCTTGTGGATACCGCAGTGCGAACGTCCCGATCAGGATATATGCAGCGCCGTCTGGTCAATGCTTTAGAAGACCTTAAAGTGGAAAGCGATGGCACGGTCCGTCATACAGGTGGTGAAATCATTCAGTTCATGTATGGGGATGACGGGGTTGACCCGACACGAAGTACGACAGGTAAAGCAGTGGATCTTGACCGTATCATCTATGATGTCAAACAGGAGGATTAATCACATGGCCAAACCCGCATCAAAAAAGAAAATCACCACCCCTAAGAAAGTTGAGAAGAAGAAATCTGTGGTACAAACCAAGAAACCAGTATTAAAGAATAAACCTGCACAGCTGAAGAAAAAAATAAAGGAAACGAAAAGTGCTGTCGAGAAGAAAAAACCAAGTGAAACAAAAAAGAAACCTGTGGCAGTTGAGAGAAAAATAGAGAAGAAAAAAGAACCGGAACGAACATTCGTTCCACCACCGACAAAAAAAGAAGAAGAACCAAAAGAATACAAGACGATACGAGCGGAAATAAACAAACTATTGAAAAATCATTACCTCCCTATTTCTATCATCGATGGTATTGTTGAGCGAGCGGCAAGAGATAAAAAAATTGAAGGGAAATTAAAAAACATCATCGAGAAAGCATTGGCGGAATACGCGAAAAATCGAATCGACCCGACAGAGGCATGTGGCATGATTAGTGCACAGAGTATTGGGGAACCTGGAACCCAGATGACGATGAGGACTTTCCACTACGCCGGTGTCGCAGAAATTAATGTTACCTTAGGTCTACCACGGTTAATCGAAATCGTCGATGCGAGGTCCACTCCCTCTACACCGATGATGAACATCTATCTTAGAGATGAATACCGTATCAACCCAGATTTAGCAAAGGAAATCGCCAATAAAATTGAGATCACCCGACTTACCGATGTTGCTGATATTGAAATGGATCTTGTAAACATTTATATTTCCATTAAACCCAATAAGAAAACAATGGAAAAAAAAGGAATCACGATTGATGATCTTTTAGAACGCATACAATCCGTTCGAAAGATATCTGCAAAAATCGAAAAAGAAAACATAAAAGTCACCTTGGATGAACCCGGGTATAAGATCCTTCAGAACACGAATGAGACATTAAAAAACCTGAAAATCAAGGGAATCGATGGGATTAAACGAGTCATCATCCGAAAAGAACCAAATGAAGGTTACGTGGTGTACAGTGAAGGCAGCAACCTGAAAGAAGTGTTAGATATCGAAGGTGTTGACCCGTACCGGACTACCACGAATGATATCCACGGGATTGCCAGAGAACTCGGTATAGAAGCAGCACGAAATATGATCATCCAGGAAGCATATTCCACTCTCTCCGAACAAGGGTTAAACGTCGATTTGAGACATATCATGCTTGTTGCTGATGTGATGACTGCTGATGGGACCGTCCGAGCAATCGGTCGTCATGGTGTCAGTGGTGAGAAAAGCTCCGTTCTATCACGAGCAGCATTTGAGATTACCGTCAACCATCTGTTACTTGCCAGCCAAAGAGGAGAATCAGATGAGTTGAACGGTGTGGCTGAGAACATCATCGTAGGACAACCAGTAAACCTTGGGACAGGTGCAATTGAACTAGTTATGAGTCCAAAAAAACCAAAACAGAAGGGGAAGTAAATGGTAGACATAAATAAAGCATTAAAGGATGTAACAAAGAAAGGCACAATTATTCTTGGAGAAAAACAGACGAAAGCAGCGGTACAGAAGGGCACAGCAAAGCTGGTTGTCATGGCAAATAACTGCCCGTTAGCAAAAACCATTACAACCCTTGCGAACGAACAGAAAATACCATTATTTAATTTCGCATCCACTGGTGTTGAGCTTGGGTATACCTGCGGGAAGAACTACGCGGTATCCTGCTTTGCAGTCCTTGAAGAAGGCGAATCAAATATCTTGCAACTTGTGAAAAAAAGGAAATAAGAAGAATGGCAGAGATAGTTCTTTCAAACGAGACCGTTCAATACATCAATCTTGCATCGAAGTACTCAGGAGCAAGCATTAGAGACTGCGTTGTCGAAGACGACCGAGTTGTGTTCATTGTTGAGAAAGGACAGCTTGGTATTGCAATTGGGAGCCAAGCAAAGAATCTTGAGAAGCTGCGGATGCTTTTTAAGAAAATTGTGAAGTTTGTTGAATTCGATGAGGATAAAACCAGGTTTGTTCAGAACCTCTGCAAACCATATAATGTGACGAAAGTGAGCTTTGAAGAAAACGATGGCACAAGTGTCGCACGAATAGAAGTCAATCCAAGGGATAAATCAAAGCTTATTGGCAAAGGTGGACGTAACATCAATATGATTCGAAAAATGGCTCAACGTCATCATCAGATCAAGGATGTCCAAATTATTTAGAATAATTTTTTCCTAGGTAATACTTATAAAAGGTAGTATATTCCAGGAGTATAGGGGGCACAGTGTGCGCATACGGTCACATCCGATTATTGATTTTAAAAAACGAAAGGAGCTTCCCTTTTATTTTGAAAAAAAGAAAATCGTTGGTGAGGATGGCGATACCATTGCTTCTGCGTTGCATGCTGCAGGGGTTCGAACGTTAACAACCAGTTTAAAATTTGATAGTCCTCGTGGTTTTTTTTGTGGAATAGGAAAATGTTCCTCCTGTCTGATGCGGGTGAACGGTATCCCAAATGTCCGAACTTGTATTGCTCCTTTAAAAGAGGGGGTTATCGTTGAGATGCAGGAGAAACTCGCGTCGTTACCTGATGCAGAGTTCATTGGAGAATCTAAAAAAACTCTTACGGTCGATGTCTTAGTTGTTGGTGCAGGCCCAGCTGGTCTGTGCGCGGCTCTCGAGAGTGCGACACAAGGTGCTTCAGTGTTACTCGTTGATGAAAATCAATGTGTTGGAGGGCAATTGATTAAACAGACTCATAAATTCTTTGGATCGAAACAAGAACGCGCAGGGACTCGTGGGATTGATATTGCAAAAGAATTAGAAACTGATGTACAGAAACTTCAACAAGAAAGGAAAATCCAGGTGATGACTGAAGCGACGGTCATCGGTTATTATGAAAGTGAAAAGAAGCATCGTTTTGGTGTTGTGCAGCGCTGCGAGTATGAAAGCACATTATATGATGTGCGGGCTGACGCGGCTATCCTCGCATGTGGTGCTATGGAAAATATGCTATTATTCCCAGGAAACGACCTTCCCGGGGTGTATGGGGCTGGCGCGGTTCAGACCCTTATGAACGTCTATGGGGTGAAACCTGGTGAACGGGTGCTCATGGTGGGTGCTGGGAATGTCGGTTTAATCGTTTCGTATCAGTTGTTGCAGGCAGGAATAGCAGTTGACCGAGTCGTAGAAGCTGCACCAGTCATTGGGGGATATAATGTGCATGCGGCGAAACTTCGACGCTGTGGTGTACCGATACAGACGTCCCATTCAATCAAAGAAGTACGTGGAGAAAAGAAAGTGGAAGGTGCTGTTGTCGTACGACTTGATGAACATTGGAAACCAATTAAAGACTCGGAGGAATATATCAAATGTGATACGATTTGTCTTGCTGTTGGATTGACCCCATCGACCAGGTTACTCAGTCAGATAGGAGTCCAACATGAATTCATCCCTGAAGCAGGAGGGTATGTCGCCCTCCATGACGAGATAATGCAGACCTCCGTCAAAGGTGTATACGTGGCAGGCGATGCCTCAGGTATCGAAGAAGCTTCGACAGCGATGATCGAAGGAAAAATCGCAGGTCTTGCTGCAGCCATCCAACTAGGATGCTCAAAGAACAAGAAGCTTTTGACACACTATCGCGAAGAACTCTCTCAACTCCGTGCCGGTCCCTTTGGAGAAAAACCACGAATCGCAAAACAAAAAATAGCGAAAATGGAGCAGAAACACCATGCGCCAATATGAGAAAAACGGCATCCTTTCATCTAAGGATTTACAGATCCCCTCAGAAAAACATCTGCAGAAAGGAGTCGCTATCCTTGAATGTGTACAGGAGATACCCTGTAACCCCTGTGTAGAATCCTGCCCTGTTCATGCGATCTCCATGAAAGACATCAATGCACCACCGGTGAATGATTTTGAGAAATGCATCGGGTGTACAAAATGTGTCGGCGTCTGCCCTGGTTTAGCGATTTTTGTCGTAAAAGTAACAGGGAAGAAAGCGCTGGTGACACTCCCCTATGAATTTGTCCCTGTCCCACATGTAGGAGATACCATAAAAGCATTAGATAGAACTGGTGCTGTTCGTAGCAATGCTTTTGTGAAAAAAGTAATCAAACAAGGAAAAACCATGGTCATTACCATAGAGATAGACAGCGATTTAGCCATGGAGATCAGGAACATAAAGGTCTAACCTATGAAGCGAAGTATCGTGTGTCGCTGTGAAGATATCAGCGAAGAGGATGTGATTCATGCAATAGAAGAGGGATATACCGATATAGAGGAACTTCGAAAGAAACTCCGGATAGGTATGGGACCGTGTCAAGGACGGGTCTGTATTCAACTCGTTGCTCGTATCCTTGAAAAGAAAACAGGCAAGAAGGTAGCAAACATACCACTTCCGACAGTACGTCCTCCATTGATTCCTGTATCCCTTGGAACGTTGGCAAGTGAGAAAGATGAAAAATAAAGCAGATGTCGTGATCATTGGCGGTGGCGTGAACGGATGTTCTCTTGCCTATAAACTATCGAAAAAAGGCTTAAACGTTGTCGTTGTAGAGAAAAATTATCTTTCATCTGGAGCGACTGGTGCGTGTGGTGCAGGAATCCGACAGCAATGGTCCACACATGAGAATGCGTCCCTAGCGATCCAAAGTGTCAAGATGTTTGAAGGGTTAAGTCGTGAGCTTGGTCAGGATATTGAGTTTCGTCAAGGCGGGTATCTGATCGCAATTCATGATGAAAAAGAAATGAACCAAGCAGAAAAGAATGTCGCTATGCAACGCTCTCTAGGGTTAAAGGTCGATATCTTAAAACCTGAGGAAATAACCAACGTTGTTCCTATCCTTGATGTCCAAGGGATGAAGGCGACCGGGGCGACGTTCTGCCCGACAGATGGCCATGCAAACCCGTTCAGAACCACCTTTGCGTATGCAGATGCGGCACGGAACCTTGGTGCTGAAATCAACACGCATACCACGGTTATGAATCTGAAAACATCAAAAAAAGCGATTCGGTCGGTGATGACTGATAAAGGGTCAATTCAGACTGATGTGGTGGTGAATGCAGCAGGAATTGATTCGAAAACTATCGCAGACTTAGTCAACATAAAACTTCCTCTCACCCCGTTCCGGAAGGAGATCATGGCAACGGAACGACTACAGCCGTTGTTTGAAGCGATGGTTATTTCCTTTAAAGACGGGATTTATTTTAGTCAGCAGAAAGAAGGACAGATCGTTGGTGGCATTCCAATCCCTGAGGAAAAAGGTGGGTACAAAACCATGCCGACGTTTGCGTTCCTACAGCATATGGCGCGCACCCTGACCAGGTATGCTCCGGTGTTAAAACATATCAATCTACTACGACATTGGACCGGGTTCTATGATGTGACTCCTGACGCAAGACCAATCCTTGGTGAGATAAAAGAAATAAAAGGATTTGTCCAATGTAATGGATTCAGTGGTCATGGATTTATGATATCACCTATGGTTTCTCAGCTGCTCACTGATTTGATTGCTGAAGGAAAAACATCAGAGGTACTAGAAAGCCTCAACCTGGAACGTTTTAAAGGTAAAAACATCGAAAAAGAACTCTCCGTGGTCGGCTGAAGAGGAATTCTAACTAACTATTTCGTGGACTCGTCATTACGACAATTTTGATTTTATTTCGTTGTAAACTCAAACCATTGGACCTTTCTATCTTTTACTAGTTTCTTAATTTTTTCTTGTTCTTTTGTACAGGGATTATTCCCTTCCTGAAATCGGACGAAGAAGATAGAATCATCTTCAAATTGAACTCCATCAATCGGATTACCAAGAAATCGGAATCTTTCAGAGTCATAGGGGTAGTATTTCATCATTTCATGGTAATTCTGATCTTGAGTCGTGAGTTTTGAGATCGTCTGGTGCAAAGGGGTTACCGCAGTCCGATAGGAGAGCATTACCCCAACGATGATTCCAATCAAACATCCAATAAAAAACACCCACATGGTCATTAAAGAATCCATACTACGTCCTCAAAGAAAAAGGATAGCAGAAGACATTGAATACCTTTTCCGTTCACCTGATCTTGGATGGGGTGACTCGTTTTTTAAAAAGGAATTTAAGGTTTTTTATGCCGTCTTTGAAGCTTTCGAGTTTTACTTGACCTTCCCTTGCAGAAAGGGTTGAGGGTATCTCTTTTGCTTTAATGCTTTTGTTTGTGAACATCTCTATTTTTATTTCTTCTGAAAACGGCATCCCGTCGTTGAAGCTTTCCAAGGGTTGAATTTTGGTAAGAGCGTCTCGTTTGAAAATCCACATCCCTGATTGAGAATCCCTGATATTAACTAAGAAAAGAATCCGAAGCGTCCATGCTAACGTCAGATTCCCAAACCGGTGTTTCAGAGACATCGATCCATGTTTGAGTGCTGCGAAACGATCCGTGGTAAGAAAATCTAGGTGTGCGTCAAGGAGTTTTTGGATATATTCATGAATAAGGTGAAATGGATAGGTAGCATCAGCATCACCAGTAACAATAACATCCCCAGTTACATGTGCAAGTCCGGTTTTGTAGGCTCGCCCATATCCCTTTCGTTTCTCAAGCAGGACTATTGCTCCTTTACTTGCTGCGACTTCCCTTGTTTTATCTTTAGAATTTCCATCTACAAGAATAATCTCAAGATCCCAGTGTTTGCTGTTGAAATAGTCTTTGTTGACTGCATCAATGGTTTTTCCGATGCCACGTTCCTCATTGATAGCAGGTATAACGATACTGACCTTCAGAATCACTCACTCCTGGAGAGAGTATAAAAACAAGGGGGTTAAAAGGGTTTTGAAAAAAACATTAAAAAAAAGAGAGAAAAAAGGGGTAAAACCCCTTTGTGTTCGTGTTTAGTTCCGTCTGCGTCTGAGGAGCAGGAATGCTACTCCGATAGCTGCGAGAAGTGTCAACATCTCGAAACCAGGCACTCCAGCACCTTTAGCGACCGTCACTGTAGCTGATATCGGATCATATCCTGGGAAGGTCGCTGTCACTGGGTAACTGCCCTCGGTTGAAGGCGCAGTAATCGTGACTACCCCACCGGCACCGCTGGTGTAGGTTTTTCCTTCGAAGGTGATTGTTGCACCTATGACCGCGCTACCAGTATCATCAGCGATGGTTAAGGTGAATGTCTGTCCAGCTTTTACTTCACCACTGACTGCGACGATGAGTTTTGGTATGTTCAAGATCATGACTATCGCGCCGGTCGCAGGGATGAATCCTTCAGCGGTTGCTGAGATCGAGTAGGCCATCGATGTTGCAACTGTGGGAGCTGTTAGGGTAGCGACACCAGTAGTGGTCGGCCAGGTTTGCCCATCGAAAGTGAATGTTACCGTGGTACCGGTGATAAGGACTCCATTGGTTTTTGCTTCAACGGTGAAGGTCTTTCCTTCATCAACTGATGGGTTGAGGCTGATGGTCATTGGTTTTCGAGCTTCTGCAGATATGACGAATTCATTGTCAGGGTCGGTTTCGTTCTCGATGTAGATAATAATGTCACCACTTGCGTCTGCACTGATTGAGAATTGTACTCGTCCTGCTGCGTCTGTATATATATCGGATGGTAATTTGGCGAGTATGGACTCATTCAGTGA
>DATMWV010000092.1:0-7498 GCA_035562195.1 Thermoplasmatota archaeon | reverse complement strand
GGAAATCCGCTATCGAAGCGATAGTAAGGTAGATATCAGAGCGCCATCGGGCGACGACTGGACAGCGTTGTCCTGTTTCCGGGTATTGGAGTCGTGAATGACCATGTGTTTCGAAAAATGAGAGGAACCCTTCTCGTACCTGTGAGAGTGTCAATGGTTTTTTTGCAAGTGAGTTTCCAATGAAGCTAAATTTTACGCAGGGTTGATCCCCGCAGCATTCCATTTGTGGATCAAGAGTCCAGAAATAATCTCCGCATGCTTTGCACTTTTTTCTCAGAAATCCGTTGGTATGGAAAAATTGTAAGTCGTATTCCTTTTGCATGGTTGATTCGGTCATAGGTCTTGACGGGTCTGGAATAGACAAAAGGTTTAAAGTTTTATCTTTCTACGAGGCAAATTGTTATTCGCTATAAGTCTTATTTTTATGAATAACGATATATTTATAAAGAGATACAGCCTTGAATATAGTAGGGGTAATATGAAGAAATTAATTCCTTGTTTATTGGTAGTTGTGTTGATATCTATAGGTAGCATAGGGATCACCAGTGCATTCAACGATGATATATCAAATCTACAAACATCTCAACAGAACGCTGCTGGCCGATATGAGATTCAGTGGATGATGGAGTATGGGAATAATCCGGGTTCTGATGCACGCTATCAAGGACCACAACCGATTGGAGATAGCGATAATGACGGAAAAAATGAACTTCTCATCAGCGGGAGGGATTGTAACATCCGTGTTATGAAATGGAATGAGAATCAACAGACGTACACGCAGGTTCGTTCTCTCCGTCCACCATTGTATCCGTTCATCCATTGTGATGCTGGTGGGATGGCGATCGGTGATGTCACGAACGACGGGAAAAATGAGGTTGCAGCCACCTGGTTTACCACAGTCTATCGATACTTCGCATTCAAATATTGGATGATTGGGATTAACCCCTATATTTTTAACAATAATGGTGGAAGTGCGGATTGTCTCATCGGAGATTGTGACAATGACGGGAAAAACGAGTTGATTATGAGCGGTGGGCCTGGATGGCAATCCGATAGTCCAGTTGCCGAGATCACGGTGTTCCGATGGAACGGTCTCTTCCTTAAAAAAATATCAGAATGGAAAGACCCTGATGTCAATGGGTACGTCTACATGGCTGGTCTTGGTGATGTCGATGAAGATGGAGAAAATGAGATCGTCTGCGCCTATGAAAATAAGGTTATTGTGTTGAATTGGGACGCGCAAAACGAGGTGTTTGTCCCGACGCAGATATATAAAACATATGGACAAGTCTCTCCCTTCGGTGTTGTGTGTAAGGACTGCGATAACGATGGGAACGCCGAAATCCTTCTCAGTTATTATAATCCGCGGATCACGATCTTTAAATGGAATGGGACTGGGTATCCTATACAGTTTGATATCACATGGCCCGGGGGCGATCCTGTCATTGAAGGAATCGATGTGGGTGATACGGATGATGATGGGGCAAATGAGGTATGTGCAGGAGCTGGTGTGACACATATCTTGCAATGGAACGGGTCGACCTATGTAGAAGAAGCAGTGCTTCCTACGTTTGGGTGGATGGCTGTCGTCTGCATCGGGGATTGCGATAACGATGGAAAGAATGAAATTAATTGCGGTAACGTTGAAGTCAATATCGATTCGGGGGAACAGTTTACAGAATGGGTTTTTAAATACGTTCCAGAGGCGTGATTTTAACTCTCTTTTTCTTCTTTTTTGATGATTTTTCCGAAGGGGAAACGTATTAATAGATTGTCGATATATATATCGACAGTCATAGTAGGTTCTGAGAATATATGGGAGTAAAAGAAGTATTAGCAGAAAAAATCGCAGGAGAAATCACCCTGAGCCCAAAACCAGGAGAAACACTGCGGAAATGGCGAACCACGTTTAATATCGCACAGGCAGAGCTTGCCAACCATCTTGGACTTGCCCAAAGCGTCATCAGCGACTATGAATCCGGGAGACGGAAATCCCCAGGGATTCATTCGGTGAAAAAAATCGTCAACGCCTTCATCACCATCGACGAAAAGAAACATGGTGGTTCTACCATCCAGCAATATCAATTCATGGTCAAGACACAAGACGGCATCATCGACATCATGGAATACCCGTATGCGATTCCCATGGAAAAACTCATCAAGGAAATCGATGGAAGGGTCGTGACCTCCCCAAGCATCAGCATTGATCGATCGGTGAAAGGATTCACCCTTATTGACGGCATCGAGACAATCAAAACATTGACTGCTACCAACTATCCGAATCTCTATGGATGGAGCACAGAACGGGCGTTGATTTTTACCAAAATACAGTTTGGGAGAAGCCCGATGATCGCAATCCGAATACACCCCGTCAAACCATTCTTGATCGTCTATCATCGACCAGGCGGCGTCGATCCGCTCGCAGTGCAGCTTGCTGAACGAGAAAACATCCCATTGGTGATCACTGAAATGCCACTGGAAGAACTACGGAAAAAATTGATTTTACTGGGGAAGTGACGACTGATGGCTGACGTCGTCGGACTCTGTGATATCTGTGGACGACCGGGGATCATGTGTACCTGTCATCTGTGCGGAAGGCTTGTCTGTGAACGATGTTATGAACACCGACATTCTCTCTGTATTGAGTGTAAACATCAGAAAAGACGGACAGATTCTCCTTCATTTCCGATAGAATAAAAATTACCCTCAGCCGCTATAAGAGTCCTCTAAAAGAAACGCATCGTTTTTTCTTCAATGTTTCGCTCTGTTTAAAATATTTTTTAAAAAAAAAAAGAAAAAAGAGATGGGGACTTAGTACCCCAATAGGTGTCGTAGGATGGGAAACATGTTTGGGAATTTTTCCAAGAGGTGTTGCAGGAATACAGTAAATGAGAATTTGTATTCGAATGGCATCACCACTTGAAGGGTGCCCCAGTCGCTTTCCCCGTCCATTTGGTCTTTTACTTTTGCTTTGACCGTGTAAGACCCTTTTTCAGTCCACGTGTGTGTCAGGTGTATCTGTGTACCTGAGACGTAAGGACCAACCCAACCTGATGTGGAATTGTCTCCCCAGTCTACGAAAAAGTAGATAGTATGACCATCGAGATCCTCAGAATAGAAATTATACAGGTATGGATTCCCTGGTTTTCCTTCTGCAGGACCGGTGACCTCAGGGACAGTGGGTAGATTGTTATCTGTGATCGTGACGGTCAATGTTTCTGACCATTTACTTCCCGCACCCCAAACGTCTCGTGCTTTTACTTTGACATCGTAGGTTCCTAATTCTGTCCAGACGTGCGATCCAATACCTGTCACTCCAGAGTCAAATGGTCCAAGCCATCCACTCGTGGTTCCATCATTCCAATCGAAGAGATAGAAGATCTGATCAGCATTGGGGTCAGTGGTGCTGCTAGAGTAGGTGTATTCGATGTTCCAGATGCCTAGTGTCTGACCAACAGGTTTTGTTGGTTGGGCGGGTGGGTCACTTGGGGATGGTGATTTGAATTCCTGTGCGGGGTCACCAAAATAGGTGCATCCCTGGATAACCGCTCGATAACTGCCCGGTGCAGCACTCCAGGTCCAGTTCACGGTTGGCGCCATCGTGTCCTTTGACCAGGCATGTCCTTTTCCAAACTGCCAGTTCCCGTAACTCTGAGAGTTGTTCTCCATATCGAAGAAGTAATCCCAGAAAGATTTCATCTGGATAGCACTGGAGGAATTCGTGCTGGTGAAGGATCCCCATCCATAACAGGTGTTATAGACGACTCCAAACGCAAGTTCTGTATCGGAATGGAACAACATGGAATGAAGGACACCATCATCTGCATTATCATAATCACCGCAATGACAGCCGAAATCAGTAAGGAAGAATGGTTTTGTGTTGTGATAGCTGCTTTCCCACTCTGAGGCGTAGACATCCAGGGACATTGAGGGGTCCGCATGAGCAACACCGCTAATCACCGTCACAAGATCACTGTTGATGGCGGTTTTGAATTTACCGATTGCATCTCCTCCTTCCCACCCCGGATTCGGAGTTTCCGATGTGTATTTTATAGAAAGGTTGAATTGATTCCCAGGGTTTACTGCGTTCCAGGTCTCAAAACCATATTGGAATCCAAGCCAGGCTGGATACACACCATGTTCATCTGGGTCAGGACCTAACCAATTATCTGTCCCTTTTATCGCACCGAAATCAATGAAATCATCTCCCTGAGCTTGCCAACCAAGTGTACCAGTCATAAACGCTGCGTTGTCAATATAATCAGAATCAGAGCTTTGTGCATAGTAGAAGCTCTTTGTCATCCAGTTGGAGACATCCTGAGGCACATCACAGGTGAGACGTCCGAGGAAGAGTTCAGAGTATAAATCGAAGCCTAGGTCTCCTTCTTCACCCCAATTCGAATTAGAGTTGGCATTGAAGTTGTTGTCAAGGTTGCTCCAGTAGATATCTGCGTCGATATCACTTTCGTAACTTGAATCCATGTCACGAGCGGGAATGTAATTCGACTCTCCGTCACCGCCGATGAGAATGTAACTTGTTCCCCAGTCCTCGTATGCATCTTTACAGAACTCACGGATGTGTGCTTGTTTATCATTGAAGGGATTAGTGCCTTGGTAATCAGCACATGCGTCAATATCTTCAGCAGTCACCAGAGTGCAGGTGAGTCCTTGGGCTTCATGATGATCCATGAGGCTTTCCCAGTTATATGGTGTAGAGCCAGTGGTATCCCAATAATCTAGTCCGTTTTGGGTGGTGGTGATGATGACATAATCATAGTTTCCAGATGGATCGCACAAACCACCAGGATACTCGAAGGTTGGTGCACCAAGATAGGTTTCTGTCATCTCGGGGTTAGAGACCAGTGATTGGACCCATTGCGCGTCTTCAGGGGTGTTACGGAAAAAAGTATTGATATTTTCGCTTTGTTTTAGGTTGATGCTCAGTGTCATTTCAGGGTAGTAATACACTTGTCCTGTGGATGGGATGTATTGAACAGGTGAAAACGAAATATCCATAACCGTATATCCATGAGAGTACCCGATATTGTATGGCCCATGGTTCATGGTTGGGTAGGGTTGGTTGGATGCATAGAGGTCCTCGTTGATGAGGAATTCTTGGGGTATATCCATTCCGATTGGGACTTCGTTTTGATATGGTATGATAGGTTGTGAGATCAAATCAATACCTTGAACGTTGTATTGAACCGGAGTTCCTTGTACGGATACAGAATCAACCGTGGTTCCATAGGGTAAAAGGAGTTGGGTAAATTTCACAGGCAGGGTTGGTTCGCCTGCTTGTTTTCCTAAATTGAGACATCCTTTCATTTGAATTTCGGAATACAAGGTATTGTCCGCGGTGATGGATTTTATGGTTGGTTCTTTAAATGCATAGGTGTAGCTGAGATGGTCACTATCCACTCGATAGGGACTTTGGTTCGATATAGCTGTTGCTGTAGTCAATGCAGACATGGTTAAAAGAATGCAGAAGACTACCGATACCTGCTTTTTGCCTTTTAATATATTATTCGATAGATTCATTTTTAGTATACCTCCATTGAAAATAATGCCGCTGGTATTATTAAAACTTTTGATGAAAATTACAACAGGGTTAATAATATTAAAATGAATTTATAAATATTATATGAAACTGTTGTTCTGAGAAGAGGACCAATAAGTAATTCATTCTTCCAATCCTCATCTTCCATCAGTTTTCAATCCTCAGAATAATTTTCCATCCAATAGTTCGATATGAGAGATCTATCATGTTTTTGCATGTAATTACGAAGGATTGCAGCGATTTAAAATATTACATTGCTTTGAGAATGAAATTACGGAAAAACTGATATTTTTTTCACATATTCGCTCATATTTTTATCTGTTTTGTATTAAATTATAAAAAATCTATGAACATATAATATTCTCATGTACAGCAATATATTTAAATAAAGACTGTTATTAAGTATATAGGGGAATTAATATGAAAAAAATTATACCAATCTGTATAGTCGGTATCTTATTATTTACCGCACTTGGAGCTGTTGCCCAAACAAATGACGCAGAAAAGAATACCAACCTAGGACCAAAAGTCTTTACCCATACGGTCTTTGCCGAGGACGCCACCGCCACCTGGTGCGGATATTGTCATTATGCCCGTGAAGCCTTAGATAAAATCTATTCAAGTCAGGATTATCCGTTTTATTATATCTGTTTGGTTGATGACAAAAACACCCATGCAGCAGCCAGGATTAATGATTTTAACCTCTATGGTTTTCCAACGGTGTATTTCGATTACGGATATAAAGTCGTAGTCGGAGGATGGACCGGTGCTGAGGCAGCATACCGTTCAGCAATTACCCAGACTGGTGCTCGAACCGTTGCAGATATTGATGTGAACCTTAACGTCGAATGGCTTGGCGATGCAGCAATGAACATCTCAATTGGAGTCACCAATAACGAAGCAGCACCCTACGTTGGACATCTCCATGTGTATGTGTGTGAGATCGAGTCATCCCTCAACTGGAAAGATACGACTGGTCATCCGTATACCTTCCCATTCTTAGATTATGCATTCAACGAAGGAATAACAATCCCAGTTGGTGAAACCTGGACAAATGAAAAAGAATGGGATGGACACGACTATAACAGTGGCATGGGTCAAACTTTTGGTTCGATTCAATATGGAAATATTGCGGTCATCGCAGCTGTATTTAACAACACCCAGCATCAAGGATATTCCAATCCACCAAGCGGCTATCCATTTAACGCTTATTATGTCGATGAAGCAGCTGGTGTCCTTGTCGCAAACTCCGGGCCGAACATGCCATCCAACCCAAACCCAGCGAATGGAGCAACAAATGTCGCTATTAACAAAGACCTCAGCTGGACTGGAGGCGGATCTCCTGGAACAACGATTACCTATGATGTGTACTTTGGTACCACAAGCTCACCACCAAAAGTTTCAAACAATCAATCTGCAACCACGTACGATACAGGAACACTTGCCTATAGCACGAAGTATTACTGGAAGATTGTCGCCTGGGACCAAAACCAAAATACATCTCAAGGACCCATCTGGTCTTTTACCACAGTAACCAACCCCAACAGTCCACCAGATGAGCCTGATATCACTGGACCGGTGACGGGAAAACCAGGGAACACCTACGTTTATTCCATCACAGGAATCGACCCTGAAGGTGCTACGGTCTCCGCCTACATTATGTGGGGCGATGGCACGATAACTGATTGGACTGCCTTCCACAATTCAGGGGAAGCCTTCTCTGTAACCCATTCGTGGGCTGAAAAGGGAACTTATTCGGTACAAGCGAAGGTAAAAGATTTAATTGGCGCTGAAAGCGGTTGGGCGAACCTAACAGTTACAATGCCGACGAGCTTTGAGATCACCAATCCCTTCATGCATTGGTTATTTGAACATTTCCCCAATGCATTCCCGATACTCCGACAGTTCCTCGGAGTATAAAGAAGGACAACAACCTTCTTC
>DATMWV010000091.1:0-8435 GCA_035562195.1 Thermoplasmatota archaeon | reverse complement strand
CGGTTATAGATCCTGATAGTAACATACTCTCAGAAGTCTCCTTCTATAACGCAGTCAATAACCTGCGCGTAGGGTATGTTCGTAATGTGGTAAATGGGAAGAATGCCTCCTGTAGTTTTACATTACCATTTGATGCGACGTATGCTTGGTATGTCATTGCGAATGATAGCTTGCAGCAGAACCAGTCCGATATTTGGTTTTTTACAACAAAACAGCGTCCTCCTGAGAATCAAAAACCGGTAGCCAATCCAGGGGGACCTTATGTAACAAAACTGAATCAGACCGTTTCTTTTAATGGGTCACAGAGCATCGATCCTGATGGAACCATCATCTTTTATCGGTGGAATTTCGGTGATGGCAGCAGCCAAATTCTTGATATTTCACCGCAGCATACCTACGCCGACCCTGGTGTTTATACCGTGACGTTAACCGTCGTCGATGATGATGGACGCAGTAGTATGGCAAATACGACAGCGACCATACAAGGTGTCATTTTCATAAATAATCCCCCGGTTGCGACCTGTATTGCTCCTTCGACTGCAATCATGGGTCAAGAGGTGAGTTTTGATGCCTCGTTGAGTAACGATACTGATGGGACAATTGTTGGGTATCGATGGGATTTTAACGGTGATGGGACCTATGATACAGACTGGGCAACCACCCCTGTTATTACTACGACGTTTTCTTCTATTGGTTCCTATGTCGTGACGTTAGAAGTCATTGACAATAATGATGCGGTAAGTCCCTATTCAACCACTGTTTCGGTCAAGGAGGCTCAAAAGAATACACCTGGTTTTGATATCCTTTTTGTCTTCGTTGCCCTCCTGATTGGTCTTGTCATGTACAGAAAATATAGACACTAGACTATTGTGCTTATCAATAATTATTTATGTTTTATCTATTTAAATGAAAAATTATAAATACCTTTTAAACTCACATCATTGTTGATGTGGCGATATTTCGACAGGGGACAATCTGGAATAACCAGGATTGCGGGATTATGTGGGATGCTTATCCCTGTGGTGATCTTCACCAGTCTTGGCCTTTCTATTGCATCATCACCTTGGTTCACTTGGACACAACATGCGTTAAGCGACCTTGGCATCCGAGAAAATACGGCAGTATTATTTAATTACGGGATGATTTTCGGTGGTATTCTTACCTTGGTTTTTTCCTATGGATTAATGAAGATTTTAACAAATAAACTTGGAGCATATATTCTTGCGCTCAGCTCCCTTGCCCTTATAGGAATTGGTATCTTTCCAGAAACCATATTCACCCTTCATTTTTTGACCTCGGCGTCGTTTTTTTTCCTGCTCGGGATTGCGTTGTTGATTATTGGATTGACCAGTAAACAAAACTCATTTGAGCGAAATATTGGACTATTTGCCTTGGTACTTGTTTTTATCGCGATTGGTTCGACTGTTTTTCTCTTTCACTTCGATGGAATCGCTATCACTGAGGCGCTTTGTTGTTTTCCTGCGTTCATCTGGTGTTCGATTGTTGGACTGAAAATGACTCATGTGTTGGTTTAGAACATCAGGACGAGGGTTAGACAACCAGCGATAATAGGTTGATGAACAAGGTATATTGCTAAAGAATGTTTTCCTAACCAGGAGAATAGTTTGGTTGGTTTGTATTTTGTTAGGTCTGGGAGCGGATATCTTCTTTTGTTGTCTTTATAGAGGATGTTTCCGAGTGTGATACCAAGCAGGCAGACACCTAGCCAAGGGAGGATGGGGAAATAGTCAATGGTATGGGCTGCGATATCGGACTCATGGATGCCCGCTGCAAGTTCTATCATATTTGGGTTCTCAGTCGTATAGAAAAGCCCTAATGCTAATCCTGTGACGATGATGAATGACCCTAAAATGACATTGGTAGATTTAAATCTCAGTAGTAGTGTACTGAGAATGATACAGCATCCGATGCAGTGAAGTACTCCGAAGAAAATCGGTTTTTCTGGTAGAAAGACTGCGGTGAGAAGAGTGAAGAGCATCCCGAGATTAAGGACCCAAAGTCCACGTTGTATTGTTCGATAATACATTTTTTTTGGTTGGTTGTGGTATTTGTTGTTGTTGACCGCCTGGCAGATTCCGACGAGTAAGAAGAAGATGACTGGTACAATGATATTGAGGGAATAGAAATTCTTATTGAGGGGGAGTATTCCGAAGTAATCAAGGTCCCAGAAGAGATGCAGGATGATCATACAAAGGATTGCAAATCCTCTGAGTATATCTAACTCAATGAATCGTTGGTGTTGTCCTTTTTCTTGTTGTTGTTCTTGATTCATAGTTGTTCTTTCTCCTTGTTTCTCCTTTCAAATGATATAATGTTTCGTGTTAACTTTTGACAATGATGGTATTTAAAGATACCCTGGAAGAATACCAAAATGGAAAAAAAAATTTCAAACCACAAACCCTCTTTCTTAGATACATTTAAATAAAACAGGCCAAATATTACCTTTGTTAAGGGGATAGAAAATAATGCAGAAAAACATACAAAAAAATCTACAGAAAATAATGCTTGCGATCATCATTTTCAGCCTTTTTATTACCACCTTTAGTGCCAGCACACTTTCAACTCCAATCAGAGCTGCTAACTTCCTTGAACAGCCAAACTATGAAACACAAACCACGAGAATTGAAATAGTAAATGAAGATGGAGAAAACCAACAAGAAAGCTACAGCCTTCAATACACCATTCATTTTTCAAAAGAGGATCTCAAATTCGATACATTCCAAGGATATGATATGGTGACCATGAAAGAATGCTCCTATCTAACAGAGTATGGAAAACCACAATTACCAGCGAAACATGTTTTGTTAGCATTACCAGATGACATGAAAGCAACGGATGTCCAAATCCTTTCCTTCCAAAAACAAGCGATACAAGGGTTTTACACTATCTATCCTGCACAACGACCACAAACGCTTGGAGAAAACCCTACTTCTACACTTGACTTGCAGCTCAATAGAGCAGCCTATCTATCACCACGCCCCTACCCGGAACGACTTGTTTCATTAGGAGAACAAACTGATCTTGCTGGTCAAAGCATGATCGATATAACAGTATTTCCCCTTCAGTATCTTCCTCTTCAAAAACAATTAAGCCTTATCACTTCGATAACGTTGGCTATTGAGGGTAGTACTGGATATCTCTGCGGAGATTATTTATCTGAACATCTCTCTGAAACTGGGTACGACATGTATCAACAAATGGTAAAAAACATGGTCGTAAATCCAGAACAAGTCACCCTTCAAACCTCATCAACTCCTCAGCCTATTGGTGTAGAACCCGGTGATTACGACTATGTGATTATCACCCAGACCAGCTGGGTAAGCGCGTTCCAACCTCTTGCAGACTGGAAAACACAGAAAGGAGTCCCTACATCGATAGTGACGACATCCTGGATATACAACTCTGGTGGATACACTGGGACGAATGTTCAAAAAATTAAGGCATTTGTCCAAGATGTATACACCAACTGGGGGACCATCTATGTCCTCCTGGGAGGTGACACTGATGTCATTCCATGTCACACAAGAACGTTTTCTGAAGTTGACCCAGATCCAGTTCCGAACGATGCATACTACGCGGATTTTGACGCCGACTGGATTTGTGAAGTCAACATCGGACGTGCATCGGTAACCGGTACAGGAACTGGTAATGGACAGATAGGAAATTTCATCAATAAGATTATGACCTATGAAACGAACCCGCCATTGACAAATTATGGGAAGAATGCAGCCTTCTTCGGTTTCGATCTTGATTATTGGACAGAAGCAGAACAATGTAAAATTAGTATTAAAAACTCGTATATCCCAGCAAGCTGGACCATGACAACCGTCTATGACAGCCAAGGGGGAAACCATTTCACGAATGTTATAAGTGCACTTAACGCAGGTCAAAATCTTGTCAACCATGCAGATCATTCGAACAATGACTGCATGGGAACCGGCTATGTGAATCACGACTGGCTTATGTATAGTGATGACATGGACACGTTAACAAATGGAAACAAGCAGTCAATCTTTTATTCCATGGGTTGCGATCCAGCAGCATATGATGTCTCCAATTGCATCGCGGAGCATTTTGTACGGAATGCTAATGGAGGTGGCATCGCTTTCATCGGCAACTCACGATATGGTTGGTACAATTATGCGACATATGATACCTTATCCATGGGATTTGATATGCATTTCTTCCAATCACTATTTTCCGAGAATTTATACCATTTAGGAGCTGCGTTCTCCGACCATAAAAACGATGGTTATCAACAAGATCCAAGTGATGATTGGTACAAATATATCTTTACAGAACTGACCTTACTAGGAGATCCGGAACTTCCTGTTTGGACAGAAAACCCATCTGCTTTTGTTGTCAGTCATCCATCAACGATCCCACTTGTTTCTTCCACTTTCACCGTCCATGTTCAAACAACAGGTGGGAGCAATGTTCAAAATGCGTACGTCTGTCTGTGGAAGGGAGATGAGATATATGAATGTGGTCTAACCAATTCCGCAGGGGATGTCACCTTTACGATTTTACCTGAGACTGGAGGGTCTGTGCAAGTGACGGTAACAAAGCAGAACTATCTGCCTTCAGAGACGTCTGCTCAAGTCATTGAAAATAACATTCCTCCAAATCAACCTAGCTCTCCATACCCCGCGAATGGTGCAACAAATGTCCCAGTCAATAGCGATCTGAGCTGGACCGGTGGGGACCCAAACCCTGGTGATACGGTCACCTATGATGTGTATTTTGGAACAAGTAGTACACCTCCGAAGGTAGGATACAATCAATCTGCAGTCACCTATGACCCTGGTACTCTGAATTATCTCACAACCTATTATTGGAAGATCATCGCGTGGGATAGTTACGGGGAATCAACAGCAGGATCGTTATGGGTCTTTACCACCAAGGCAAACAATCCACCTGTGTTCGGCACGCCATCACCAGCGAACGGGTCGGTCGGAAATCCGTTAAGTCTTACATGGAGCATCCCTATCAATGATCCTGATAGTAACACCTTCTCGTGGTCTATACAGTGCAGCAACGGACAGATAAACAGTGGGACTGGTGCAACAAATGGGACAAAGACTCTTGCCATTTCTGGCTTAAGCGAATCAACTACCTATACCGTCTGGGTGAACGCGACTGATCCTGGCGGCAGCGGTCTGTATACAAGAAAATGGTACAGCTTCACCACCTTCTCAGACAGCGCACCCCCAACTACCACAATTTCCGTCACAGGAACTCTTGGAGAAAACTCTTGGTACATTAGCCCGGTCATGATAACCTTGACTGCAACAGATGATGTGACTGGCGTGGACTACACGATGTACAAACTTGATTCAGCTAGCTGGACAATCTATACAAGTCCCTTTACAGTTTCAGATGATGCCTCGCATACGATAGAATATTACTCTGTTGACAACAATGGAAATACAGAACCAGTGAAATCAGCTGATTTTAAAATCGATCAGATGCCACCGATGACAACCCATACGTTCACCGGGGATGCTGGCAATAATGGTTGGTACTTTAATATTTATTTTCTCCTCAATGCAATTGATAATACATCAGGAGTTGAGTATACCTATTATACCATTGATGAAGCGGGTTGGAATCTCTACACCGGGCTCGTTATTATTACGACAGAAGGCACTCATTCACTTAAGTACTACTCCATCGATAAAGCAGGCAACATTGAACCTGTAAAAGGTCCTTTTACCTTCAAACTCGACAGTACTTCTCCAGAGATTTCCCTTGCCAAGTTAGAGATCGACTTCTTTACCATAAAATTCATCGCACAGGTAAGCGACGAGATAAGCGGAATTGACTCTGTCGATTTCTCCGTTGATGGGGTTCTTCAATATCATGATACCATTGCGCCCTATGAATGGACATGGAGCGGATTTGGGGATTCGACAGTCACTGCAACTGTCTATGACAAGGCAGGTCATTCACAGAGCGAGTCAATGAGCACACCGTATAGTTATAATCTGCAGAAGCTCTTCAATCCCTATCAGATTCAGGGATATGCTGTGAAATATCAGATGAATATATAAGAAATCTGGTTTAGACGTGTACCATCCAGTTTCCAAGTACGGTATTCGTAGGTCTATATTTCAAAGTCACTGTCACAGCACCTGTAGTCTCTAGTAATAATATAGAATCACCAACAGACATATATCGAGTAATTGTCGCGGTAATACCAATTTTTGCTATCCCGTTTTTATTCGAGTCTTGAACCTGCCAGGTTGCATTTGAATCATCAGTGGTTATTTCTATGTCGCTCCATTTTACATTTGCATCTACTAATTCGATGATGATTCTATTCGTTGATGAATCTGATGAACACTCAATATCTGGTGTTTGGCTGGTTCCTTGAAGTCCTTTTTTTGTTAAGACAATATTGGTGGGGTAACTATCACTTTGTCCAATCCTATTCAATGTCAAAATGTTTCCTTCATTAGAAAATTCATAGATATAACACACTATTGTATTGTACAGACAGATCTGACTGTTTGTGACGTTCCAAGCACCTGTATTGTTACCAAGAACTTCCTTCTCAAGAGTACTATTGCTGTTAAATTTCCAAAGAATCGGACTACCTATTGTTTGTTGTTCCCATTCTCCGACAAATCGACTATCAGCATTCACAAGAGGACTAGCTCCACCCTGAAGATATACCGCGATTATTGCTACGATTACTACAACGACAATGATTGCTAAAAGAGCCATGATGAGTTTTTTTCGAGGTTTCTTTTTTGTTTTCGGTGGTGTAGGTATCTGCTTTTTTTCAACTGGTTGTTGTGGTTCAGGTTGTACCGGGTTTTGTGGTGGTTGTTCGACAGTTTTTCCGCACGCTGTACAAAATTTTGAACCTTCTATTAATTCGACTCCACATTCAGAACAATAACTTGTCATGTTTTATCCATCTCTCCTAATGTGCAAACTTTATAACAATTTAATCTATAAAAATATATCTCAACACCGGTCTGTTTTTTTTCCACTCTTTTTTATAAAGGAAGCCGACGGAGGGATTTCAACGAAAGGCTTCATTTACTACCATAATTTTCGATGGTCTTTCTCACGATTTTTTGTTGATCCTCTGCCATCATTCAGACAATTTCGGATGGTACTCTTTTCACCTCATCCCTGGGATGCCATAGGGTTTTTGTGCGGGGAAGAAATCGAAATATGACCATTCTAACACTGTAGGATCAGGTGGGTACTCGGGATCGACCGTAATATGAAAAATAATCATTTTTCCCTCGATACGTTTCGGGAGTAATTTATTCCAATCGTCCCAATAATTCCTCCGCCAAAAATCAGGTAATATACTACCAAATAAAAAATCCTCAAAATAGACATGAACATCATTACGAATGAAATTATTTCTTGAAAACATATTCAACCGACAATTCAGTATCTGAACACCGATCTCATTGTTAGTGATATTATTGCTGATAAAATGATTTGAATTACTTTGCATATCAAGCCGGATTCCTATATCACTATGAACTATAATGTTGTCACTCAATGTATTGAAAAGGGAAAAGTGATTTATTTCAACTCCCCCTTCGATATGGTTTTGAGTAATCTGGTTAAAAACTGAAACACTAATAAGAACCAATTTATTCATAATTGTGTTCGAATCGATCCTATTAAAGCACGCAGAACCAAGGAGGACGCACGTAGGATAGTCAGAGATAGTATTCATCTTAATGGTATTTCTTGATGAATAATACATAAGAATACCTACATCGCCACCTCCTTGAATGTGGTTGTTTGTGATTACATTCCTATTTGAGTGTTCACAATAGACTCCGCGATAATTATTAAAAAGACTATTCGATAAGAGCATATTACTAGATGAATTAATCAAGGATAATCCTGCAGGATAACAGGATGAAATGTTTGTTCCTTGAATTGTTGTTTTAGAGCAGTCGAGAAGGCAAATCCCTCCGCCTATTTGATCCAACCCTGTTCTCACATTCGAAATCGTAAGATTCTGAATCTTGAAGTTATTACATCGTACAAGAACTATTTGTCCCGCATCATTTGGAACAACACCGTCATTTTCATTCGTGTAGAAGTAGATGTGCTTATCATAGATGGTATTATTTTCAATCGTATAGGAAAACATTTCAGGAATGGAAGAGTAAAACGATATTCCATTATGCAGGGAATTATCGATAATACTAATATCATACCCCCCGATTACACAGAATCCAACTTCTGAATTATTAACCACATTATTCCTATAAATGTTATAGGAGCAATTTTCTCCATTCACGATACCGTCCGAATAATTAGAGTATGAAAATATATTGTTACAAATGAGATTATAACATGATTCACGCCATAAATTAATCACACAAGATCGACAGTTATCAACGGTATTACTAATTATAGTATTATAT
>DATMWV010000090.1:0-2942 GCA_035562195.1 Thermoplasmatota archaeon | reverse complement strand
ATCAAGAACACATCCTGCTACCACATACTCTTTGACGGATGAGACATAATCCCTTCCCAATTTTTCGTTCACTGCTTTTTTCCATGCAGCAACTCGGTCTTTCCTTGTCATTGACACCATCTCTACCATCAACTATGTTATTACCTTGTTATTGTATATAAATATTATTATTTTAATTTTGATAAAAAGAGCTGTTGACAAATCCCCTCAGATGATCGACGAGCATATCTATTTAAGGAAGCAACGATTATGATTCCAGGATATAGGGAGAGGACCCATGGCAAAAACAAGTAAGAAACAGATTGAGGTAGATGAACAGAAAGTTATCGATCAGCTTCAAAAGAATTGCATGGAAAATCTCGATTTGTTTGCTAAGAATTGTGGCTTTTCGCGGCAGAAGGTCTGGAGGATAATAAAAAACCTAGAACGCGACAAGATTGTATGGGGATATACTGCGATTATCGACACCGAGGTGTTACACAAAAAACATTATATGCTGCTGATGAAGCGAAACACTCAAAAAATAAATCTGAAAATCGTTGATATTCTCCTTTCCAGAGATTTCGAAGAGGTTGTTACAAAGCTTGGGATCACCATTGAAACAAGCTCCTATACCCATGGGGAATACGACTGGATCGCCACATTCCTTGCTCCTGATATCATCCATGCGAAAAAATTCAGTGAGCTAGTAAAAACAACCTATCCAGATACCTTCCAGAAAATCGATCTATTAGAGACGCTTTTTGACATAAAAAGACAAAATGTTTTTAATCCTGATACAAAAAAGATAAAAGAATACCTCTGATCAACAATGGTTTTATACGACGAATCTCCTGAATGAATATGATAAAGATGAATTTTTTTTCTTTTTTGAAAATGAATTTTTGATAGCGAAGACGTCACATTCTTATTGTCTTGCGATATTTTTATATAAAGAACCTTGTTTTCAACATCAAACGAGGGATTGGGAAATAGCATGTTGGAAACCAGCAGACTTCTTCTCAGAGAAATCACACGAAGCATTCGAAAAAAAATAAGAACATCCCCGATTTTATACTTGTTTTTTTCATCGATGATTTTTTTTTCTCTTGTGATGTTTGCGTTTCTTACTTTTTTTCTGCTAAATACGGAGACACTGTTTAATTTCATGGATGTCTTCTACACAGTGTTTTTTTTACTGTTGATGAAATCCGCATCTGATATGCATACGCATTTCATCTCAGCACCTCAGATGTCTTATGCACTCTCCACTCAGGTTCCACATAAAAAAACAGCCGGACAGATTGTTCTTGCTATCGTCCTAATCAATATGAGTCTTTGGTTTTCTTTTTCAGTATTGTACCTCCTGGTTCTCTCTTCCTTACGTATATCGATCTACTATCCCTTGGAATACCTCTTCTTTAGTATGAGTGTTCTCAGTGGTATCCTTTTAGGGTGTTCTTTGTCATTTCACTTTTTTTCCTCAAAACAATATCGGATGATACCTACGCTTCTTTTACTGTGTTTTTTTTGGTTCTCTCAAAGCATGATGTTTACCGCTTGCATGCTTCCCTTGGCAATCATTCATTGTCTGTGGAGTCTTTCTCATCCGTTGGATTCCTATCGGTATGTAAAACGCAAGGAGAGAACCAACGGACTGACGCAGGTTCGTCCGCGGGGTGTTCTCCATGCGTTGTTTCTCCGTGAAGTAACTGGGATCTGGCGGGATCGATTATATTTCAGTTTTATCTCGATGTCCATCTTTACTGCTCTAGGGACTGGGTATCTCTTCCTGTATGGTACAGACTTGTTCATCCCTGAATCGATGCAGCGGTATCTGAGTGGATTTCTTCCTTCGCTTTTTGTTTTTTTAGGTTGTTATGTCGTCGTTATGTACGCGGCTGTCTTTCCTGCGCTGAATTTGTTCCTTACTGAGGAAAAAACCATGTGGATCCTGCGGAGTCTTCCCGTGTCTAATGAAACGATTGTCTATGGGAAAACGCTTGCACTTTCATTGTGTTTTTTGACCACACTGCCGTTTCTTGCGTTCATCCCGATTTTCCAAGGGGTGTCTGATCTTTTATTTTTGTTCTGGTTCCTTGTTTTTTCTTTCCTTGCTGCAGTCATTATCGCACTTCCTCTTGGGGTGAAATACGTTGGGAAAAAATCAGATATCCTGCTGCTGTATAGTGTGGCGATGATTTTGTTTGTCTTGCTAAGTGTTGTAGGGGCAGGGATGAATCTTCTCCGCAGCAACACGGGTTTTTCTATTCTCCCCCTCTGCATCTTACTGATTTGTTTGGAACTAACGGTGTTGTTTTTATCTCTGAAGCTTTCTACGTATCTGCTGACTCTTTCGTTAAAAAATCCTGCAAAATCTTTTCTTTAAGAATGGTGTTAGCGTTTTACACGAAGAACAGAGGAGATGTCGTTCTATTCTATTACAGGTATCCTACGATTCTCTGATCTTTTAAATGAATTTCATGGGACCTGAGTTGCGGCTTTGTATCAATGCACATTGTGGTATCATGAAGAATCGTTTAAGAAGATGATTGGGAACTTAGGATTCTTTGGATATGTTTTTAGCGGAGGGTGATCTCTAGACAAACGTATGGTTCTTTTTCTATTTTCGTACTATCTTTTTTCACATCACAAGCAGGATTATTCTGTTTTGCCCTCTTTATAAATGAGAAAACCATATGTTATGTTACCACAGCGCGGACAACAGACGACTCCATCTTTATATTCTGTATCAGAAGTTTTTTTACCTGATTCTTCAAAGTTATTCTCACACCATCTACAGATATAGGTCATTTTTCTCTCCTCAGTATTACAAATCGCGTCATTTGTTTTATATTTTTTGGAGGTTATCAAGAATTAAACTGGATGATGGCATCAGGATTTAAAAGATATGTTTTTATAGGGAAAGATTCTTATAAAACCATTAGACGACGGTAAAGGAA
>DATMWV010000089.1:0-6351 GCA_035562195.1 Thermoplasmatota archaeon | reverse complement strand
CCGGTGGAATGCCCGGTGGAATGCCCGGCGGCGGGATGGACGACTACTAATCCAACCCCTTTTTTTCTTTTTTTTTTATTTTTTTGGTACGTATGCCAACAAAAAAACCAACAAACACCAAGAAAAATATACAAGAATCAGCACAACATGCGATAACAAAATTGGAAGAAGAAAACACCCAACTCCAAAAAGAGCTTATGGAGAAAAACGACAAATATCTACGAACGCTTGCTGATTTTCAAAACTACCAGAAACGCATGGAGAAAGAACTGCTCGCTCAAAAAGAAGATATCAAAAAAAAATACCTACTCGAACTCCTCGACCTGAACGAGCTTTTAAAAAAATCATATGAGGACCCCAACCCAAAATCAGGGTTAAAGCTTTTACTGGAAAACCTTGAAAAATTCCTGGAAAAAGAAGGGATAACCTACATTGATTGTAAAGGAAAACCATTCAACTATCAGCTTCATAACGCAGTCTCAACTCTAGAACAATCTGATTGCGTTGATGGAACAATCCTTGATGAAATAAAAAAAGGGTATCTGCTTGGAGAAAAACTCCTCAGACCTGCACATGTTATTGTTGCAAAAAAGAAACTATAATACGATCACCTTGGAGGTGTATGAGATGAGTAAGATCATAGGAATTGACCTTGGAACGACAAATTCTGAGGCAGCATATATAGAAGCAGGAAAACCAGTCGTTATTAAAAGTGTTGAAGGACAACCATATTTCCCCTCGGTTGTCGCGTTTACAAAAACCGGGGAAATGCTGGTTGGTGAAGCTGCGAAACGACAGGCAGTCACCAATACCGAAGGGACTGTCCAGCGAATAAAACGGAAGATGGGGACAAATGAGAAAGTCAATCTCCGTGGAAAAAACTATACACCACAGCAGATATCAGCCTTTATCCTTCAGAAGATTAAGAAAGACGCTGAGGATTTTCTTGGTGAAAAGATTACCGATGCAGTCATTACGGTTCCAGCTTACTTTAATGATGATCAACGGCAGGCGACCAAGGATGCTGGTGCGATTGCGGGGTTCAATGTCAAACGAATCATCAATGAGCCGACCGCAGCCGCTCTCGCTTATGGGTTAGATAAAGAGGGAGACCAGAAAATCGCAGTGTATGATTTTGGTGGGGGAACCCTTGATGTCACCATCATGGAAGTAGGAGGTGGCGTCTTCGAAGTCTTATCTACCAGTGGTGATACCCAGCTCGGCGGCTCTGACATGGATAGAGCACTCGTTGATTTCATCGCTGAGGAATTCAAGAGTCGACATGGTGTTGATCTTCGTAAAGAACCGAAAACGTTACAACGAGTCCTAGAGGCAGTCGAAACAGCAAAAATAGAATTATCTTCGACACTTCAAACCGATATCAACCTTCCCTATATTTATGTAGTCACCGGAGAACCAAAACACCTTGAACTGAAACTGACTCGAACCAAACTTGAAGAGATTATCTCTCCGATTGTCCAACGCAGTGAAAAACCCTGTCGCCAAGCCTTACAAGATGCGAAACTGAAACCAGAAGACATTGATCATGTCGTACTGGTCGGTGGTGTCACCCGCATGCAGATGGTACAAAAGAAAGTCGAGGAGATTTTCAAACAGAAGCCGAAACGAGAAGTCGACCCCATGGAATGTGTCGCGATCGGTGCTGCGATTCAAGCTGGTGTGCTCTCAGGTGCAATCGAAAAAGATATCGTACTGCTCGATGTCACACCCTTGACCTTAAGTATTGAGACCCTTGGTGGGGTCGCAACACCATTAATTGACCGTAACACAACGGTGCCGACGAAGAAAAGTAAGGTGTTTTCCACTGCTGCGGATAACCAGACCAGCGTTGAGATCAACGTCCTGCAGGGAGAGCGACCCATGGCTGCGGATAATAAGAGCCTTGGTCGGTTTCATCTTGACGGGATCCTTCCTGCTCCCCGTGGACTTCCTCAGATAGAGGTGTCCTTTGATATCGATGTGAACGGTATCATGAACGTGTCTGCTAAGGACCTTGGGACGGGAAAAGAGCAGTCTATCCATATCACTGGTTCGACGAAACTGTCTGACTCTGAGATTGAACGGATGCGGAACGAGGCAAAGGAACACGAAGAAGAAGATAAGAAACGCAAGGAAAAAATTGAGATACGAAACGTTGCTGATTCCCTTGTGCATAGCACAGAAAAAGCACTTGAGGAATTGAAAGATAAGTTCTCCAGCGAGGATAAGCAGAATCTCGAGAAAGCATTAAAGGAACTCCGAGAGGCACTCACTGGTGATAATACCGAAGCAATCAAGGAGAAAACCGATGCGTTGACGCAAGCGTTCCAGAAAGCATCCACCGCGATTTATCAGCAGGCGGCACAGCAGTACCAGCAACATCCAGGTGAGGGTGCTGCACAGGGAGACTCCTGGCAGGGTCAGCCCACAGGGGATGATTCGACCATCAACGCAGATTACAAAGTGAAAGGAGAAAAAAAGAAAAAGAACGATGAGGATGCCGAATAGGTTCCTCTTTTTATTCTTCTTTTATCAGTGATGTGAGTTCATCAACCGTCCATTTCTTTGTTTTTTCTTTGATGACCATGACTGTACAGGGAGCGGTTTTGAGTACTTCTTCGGAGACGCTGCCTAGGAAGAATTTATTGAAGCCTTTGCGTCCTTTGCTTGCCATCACGATCAGATCATCGTCTTTGACGTATTTCACTATCTCTGTTGCAGGTGCACCAGAGGCAAGTTTCGTTGTGGTTATCACACCTTGTTCTTCTGTGATTTTTTTGACTTCTTCTATTGCTGTGAGTTTTTCTTTTTCTATCTTCTCTTCTAGCAGTTTGGATAGCATATATTGACCAGCGTCGTTTACAGAGATAATGGAGACTTCGACGTTTAGGAGTTTTGCAAAAAACGCGCCTTGTTCTGCAGCGACCTTTGACATATCGGTCGTATCAACAGGTATGACTACTCGATTGATTGTTTTCATCCTTCACCCTCACTACGACTCTGAATCAGGTGAGACTCATTTAAATGTTTTGAACCAAATCCATTGTTCATGAGATGAAAGCTAACGCTTCTTTTTATTTCGGAAACAATTGTACAGATTCTTGGTATTGTTTGTACAACAATGTGTTTTAAAGAAAACAAAGCAAAGAGTATAGTGAGGAGTGAGTACGTATGTTGATGATCGTTGGTCAAGTCCAAAATGCCGCGGAGGCAGACGAAATAGAGCTGATCACCCGGAACTTCGTTGTTGCAAACCGGATGAAGGAACTAGCGCGCAGCCTCAGAGCATGCTAAAAAACCGTTTTTTCTTTTTAGTCTCTCCATTGTGCTTTCATCCAGGATTCCATGAATCGCTCTGAGAGATCAGGTCTGGCTTTTGCGATATCGGTGACCGTGATGATGCCAACGACTTTTTCAGAGGAGATCACCGGGAGTTTCTTAATCTTATACTGTTTCATCGTCTCCAGTGCCTTCTCTACAGTATCCAATGAGTTGACGACTTTGATGTTCTGGGACATAATCTCGTAAACCTTTGTTTTTTCAGGGTTTCGTTGTTGGCAGATGGTTCGTTCAATAAGGTCTCTTTCGGTGACGATACCAACGCAGGTTTCACCCTTTGTTACTACCAAACAACCAACTTTCTTCTCTTTGTAGATCATACCGGCATCAAATGCGGATGCGTCAGCATCAATTGTAATTACCTGTTTTGCCATGATCTCTTTTACCAGCATATCATCCATCCCATTGTTTTCTTTTGATAGCGAGGGGAAGTATTGAACCGCTCCGTTATATTCTTATCTTATCATCCTATATAGATGAATTGTGAAAATCAAACCAAGAAACGACATTCTGAAAGATATCATCCGAGATGGAAAGAAACATCCGAAAGGATGGAACGCGGCGTTTGGGAAGGATTCTACTTCTTTTTCTCATGATTGTTACATCTTCCACCCAAGCATTGGAATTTACCTGTTAAAAGAATATAACAAAAACCCTTTTGAAGTCAAGGGTGTCGGATCAAAACTCGCACGACATATCGACGAAGATATCGAAGAGCAAATGAGGAAAAAATCTGGGGACTTCGGTATCATCAAAGGAGATATTCGTAAAATTATTACAAACATCAATAGGGGAATACCTCCTGAACAAATCCTAAGTAGCGCAATAAACGGGGATGACCTGGGGCTGACTATCCCTGTACGAGGACGAGCATCGACTTCAACAAACACATTGCATTCTCTAAAGAATACGTTTTCCCCTCAGCAGAAGAAACTTGAGGCCTGTTTTGAAAAAATGGTTTCAGACGACGGACTGTATACGTCCTATGAATAGCGTTAGTCGAGGAACTCTTGTATCTGTCCGAACGCTTTTTTTCGTTTCTCTTGTACATCGATGAGGAATTTTTCCATATGTTCAGCTGCGCGTTTCTTGCACATCCCGCACATCAGTTGCCCTTTCTTGCATGATTCATAGATGTTTTTTAGCTCGCTGTCTTCCTCGATGAGATGATACAGGAACAGCTCATAGATCATGCATTCATCTGGTTTTCCCCCGGATTTCTTCTGCTCCTCGAGGCTTACAGCTCCACCTGTTTTTGCGTTTACGATCTTCTTTTTTGCCTCGGCAGGCGTATCGGTGAGGAAAATAGCGCTTTCAGGTTTGGAGGAGGACATCTTATCCCCCGTCAATCCAGTGATGAAGCGATGATAGGTAGACGATGGCTGTAGGAACCCATAGCCATGGTAGGATGGTTCGATATGGGCTAGTGCCTCATCGATCCCTGGGATGTCTTTTTCTTGTGCGGTGTTGATATAGATCGCCTTGTACTCCGTGATACGTTTCAGATCAAGAAACTGGAGGTTTTTTAGGATGTTCTCCGCAGCATCCAATAGCTCCTTGACATTCGTATCAACCTTGACGAACACACCGATCTTATTGTCTTTTGTGACTGTGACATTATAAAGACGATGTGCTTGGGCGATGTCACGGCTCAGTCTGATATGAGGGTCTTGGTCTACACCAACAGGTACCAGGGTTGGTCGGATCCCACCATACTTCTCTAGTTGAACGTGAAGGATATCTCCGGTTTGGACCAGGGGTGAGAAGATATGTGCCATGTTTGTTGATCCCTCGAACCCATAGGTTGCGACCATCTGCGACCAATTCACTTTTTTACCAAGGAGAAATGCAAGGTCTTTGACATCCTGTTGTTTTGATTGGAAATACAGATGACATTTCTTAAGGTCCATCCCAAGTGCGATGTAATTAAGGATATATTCGTTGATGGCAAGCTCCTTTGTCTCTTCAAGGGTGAATCCTCTTGTGGCGTACGCTTCGATATCTGCGACTGCAATGAAGATGTCCGCACCAAGGCTCTGATAGTACAACACCTCGTCGATGACCATCTTATGGCCGAGGTGCATCCGCCCGGATGGCATAAGTCCCGTGAGAATCGCCCAGGGTTTCTTCTTTTTGATCGCATCAAGGATCATGTCGAAGCCTCGATGACCGAACACCACGCCTCGTCGTAAGAGTCGTTGTGGGTGTGGTAGGTCTTTCCAGAGGTCTTCAGAGAACTCCTGAATCCCGAATTCATCGCGTAACCGTGTGTAATCCTGATAGGTTGTTGAGCTCCATGGGTCTATCTTCATAGCATTCAGGTTCCAAATCAGATATCCTTAGAAAAACTTACCGTTATCGATACAAAACAGAGAAGAATTCAGGAAGGCGAAAATATTGATGATATAAGGTTTCCTATTAAACAAATACTTTATATCATACGGTCTCTATTACCACGTCAAGGGATATTATCTTGGAGTTTTTTCCATGAACCAGCATTGTTCGCTCTGCGGAACAAATCTTCTGCCTGCCGATGAGGAAGGCCTCTGTCATCTCTGCAAGATGTCCATTATCTTCAACGAGGATACCTTCCCAGATGTTGACGACTGTGCCTCGTAAAAAACCATTTCTTTTAGAGGAATAGAATACGATTTTTTCCTAAGCATAATTGATATAAAACAGGATGCTATCGTCCTTCCTATCAGCTATGAATCCTGAGTTACAGAAAATATTTACACGACAGCATTACGCGATCATCGGGAATCATTCCGGGGTGAAACTCTGCCATTGGATGAAACAAAGTCTCCTGTTTGGCAGACAATGCTACAAACAAACCTTCTATGGCATCAACTCGCATCAATGCCTGCAGATGACCCCGGCCATCACCCATTGTACACAGATGTGTCTGTTCTGCTGGCGGTTCCAAAATTTCACAGAAAAAGAGTTACACGACCCTGACAACCCCGGATACATCCTTGAACATGCACTCGCGGCGCAAAGGAAACTTCTCAC
>DATMWV010000088.1:0-3004 GCA_035562195.1 Thermoplasmatota archaeon | reverse complement strand
GATATCTGAAGGTGTCACCCCGAGGTACTGGGCGGCTGGGGTTGCGAGATACTCAGAGATATGCGCTGTCTTAATCGCACCATACGCAACACTCCCAAAGATACGGAAGCTCCAAGGGTCACAATCGGTAAACACAAGCACGGGGAGTTTCTTTTCTTCGTTCAACCGTTTAATGAACCGCCGGGTCGACCGCGCGGGTTGTCCCTTGAGATGTACGAGGATCGCCCGAGAGTCTGTATCAAATCCGTTCTCCGCAAGCCTGTCAAACATACCACCGGTCTCAATCGCGACAATAAAATCAGCATCCACCTCTTTAAAGGAGAGTTTTTCCTTCTCCACGTTATAGGGAATCCCATATCCAGCATCACCGACGTCATCCTGACAGTGGATCCTTTTCTTGGTGTTGTTCCGAGTCATCTCCTCGACGACCAGGTTTCCGATCACCCGAGCACCATCCTCCTCAGGTCGGAGCTTGAAATCCTCACGCATACATCCGGTGATCACTTCAAGGTCCTCTGCAAGCAGGTCCGATTCATTCTGACTAGAAAATTTCGCAAGATTCCAGCCCTCCGAGATATAATAAGTTTCTCTTAAGGTTGATGACTTTTTTTCCTTAATCATGTCCTTGATAAAATCGACTAGGTACATGGTCCGTAACAGCATATAGGCTCCATCTAGGGAACTTGCTGCCCGCTCGGTCTTGTTCTTCCCATATTTCCAGACATTGAGGTCATCATCAAACCTGATGTTCGCCTTCGTCCGTGTCGACAGCTGCAACGCAGGGATCTCTGCTTTTTCCAAATCAGCATACACTTTTGCTGCAATCGAATCAATCTTAGTTATAACCCCTGAATAATCACGTGCCATATTGCTATTCACCTTCCCATTTATCAGCCCCGATCACATAGGACGGGTTGATGTTCTGTACATACAGATCATTTTCATCGAAATCCCCTTTGTTCAGACCTGCCAGCTCGAAGAACAGATCGATCTTATCGGTCGGATCGATGCTCTCCAGGCTCCATTTGATATAACTATCTGTCACTTTCGTCGGCTTTGGTTTCACCTCACCAACGGTCGCGTTCTTCGGGAACAACGCATAGAGACTGAACTTCTGTGGCTTACCTTTATAGTTCACCACCATAATCGTGCTTTTCGCAATCCACCCTCCAGATTCAGTCTGCCCCTTAGGGTTGGTCACATCCAGTTTAGTCTGTACTTGTTTTCCTCTGACTTTTTCGTACTCCACCAGATCCTCTATCCATACGACATCCATGATCCTGGTGATGACCTTCTCCAGCGACGGGACTGGTTTATTGAGCATATGAGCAGATTTCTTCGCAATCTCAGGGAGTATTTTTGTGATCAAATCGAATTTCTCCCGGGTTTTCACCCGGCGGACTTTTTTATTGATATGCATCTGGACTTTCCGGGCGACCTCACGGAACGCCAGTTTAATTTCGTTTTCAATCTCCTCGACATCAGCAATCGCCTCCTTAGACTCTGAGGTATAGGGTATCTGGGTAGACGCGATATGAGTAAGAAAGATCGCAGGACCAATAGGGATTCCTGTCCCTGAAGGCTGATCGAGGCCATATCGGCGCCAGTCAATCGATGCAATCGCGGTGGTCACCGCACAATCACCCTGTTGATACAGCAAGGGGATTCGGTTCGCGAACCGAAGAATCTTCACTGGTTTATCCTTCGGCAGATTTCCACCATAAACAATCCCTACCTCTACTTGAAACGGATTCCCTGAAAAAACTGATGCAGGCCGTGAGGCGGTAAAAATAAACTCTGGAGATATCTCTTGGGTTTCACTTTTCAAACTCCGACGGATAAGGGTCTCACCAATTGGGGAGAGGCATTCCGTTGGTGGTGCCATGATTTTGACTTTTTTAAACGCCTGATATAAGAAGAGAAACTGTTCACGAGACATATCAGCTGGATTGAGGTTTCGATCCAGTTTCGCTTCATCGCAGACCGCATCAGCGGTCCTATCACCCATGCTGCTAAAATCGTTTTTTAAAAATGATGCGAGCTTCCTTGCTTTTGTCTCCTTTGACATCTTGATTAACGTTCCGAGTTCGATGCCATACGGGTGCGGTCGGATCTCTTCACTTTTCTTTGGTAATATATCTGCAGTCCGTTCGAAGAGATGTTCTGTGCCGTCTGCCTCTTTAAAGACAATCCGTGCATGCGGATTTACAATCGATGTGCTCTGTAGATAGTCATAGACGAACCGTTTCCCTCGTTTGTAGTCTGCATTTAAACTGACTTCGATGCGTGTCCCTGACGGTTTGTCCCAATGCGTGATTTCCTGATGTTGGATTTCTCCGCGATTCTTGTTTGTATCAATCGCAAGTTCAACGAGGACTGCTGGTTGATTTTCTTCGATCTTAGAGATGATCTTTGCATGTTTTCCCGTAGTCAACTGTCCGTAGAGGACGACTGCTGAAATACCGATCCCTTGTTGTCCTCTGCTCTGTCGGACTGCATGGAACCGCGAGCCATAGAGCAGTCGAGCGAAAATATGAGGGATCTGTTGTTTGATAATGCCTGGGCCATTATCTTCCACGATCACAATACACTCTTCTTCAGTAGGGTTCTTTACTTCAACATAGATGTCAGGAAGAATCCCTGATTCCTCACATGCGTCAAGTGCATTATCCACGCCTTCTTTGACGCTGGTGATGAGTGCTCGTGTTGGGTTCCCAAAACCTAGGATGTGTTTATTGCGTTCGAAGAATTCCGCAACGGAGATTTCTTTTTGTTTTTTTGCTAATTCATAGGCGATTGCTTCAGGCAAAATATCCCTCCGATGGAGAGTGATGCTGCATCCGGTATCGGTAATAGGCAAGGTTATTATAAAATTATTGCATGAGGATATAAAAGACAATTTATTAGCATAAACATCGAAAGCAATGATAATAAAGAAAATTCCTAGATTCATAAAATATTATATGAGCAAACGAAATCCCCTTCATTGATTAGATTATTATAG
>DATMWV010000087.1:0-6968 GCA_035562195.1 Thermoplasmatota archaeon | reverse complement strand
GAAAAAAACATGAAAAAAAGAGGTTGTGGTGGTTTTTCTGGGAAAACTCCATTGAACCTTCTCCTGAGTCATTGTTTTCCATTCTTCTTCATTTTTGGAAGATCCCTGGTAACCCGAAGAGGTATTTCACCCTGGTAAACTCACTGAGCCCGTATCCATTTAATTCCACGGTGTACTCATCCCAGGACAAAGTCCCTGTCGCAATACAGGGTCCTTCGAACATACCGGTCCGTGCTATTCTCCAGACGTTTTCCGCCGTGTTCGTAACCTCGATATCCAGTTTCAATATCAGGTCATCTTGTTTTGCTTCTATGTGTAATTTTTTGGGATAGTGCAAAAATGGCAGGCCTTTAGGGGTGGCTGTTTCTGGATAGGTGACTGTAAAATGATTAAACTCGGTGATGTTGCGGTTATTTGGGCAAACGATAATCGAGTCAAATGACAGTTTGAATGGTGCGCGAAGGACGAATTTTGAGACATACATTTCCCATCCGTTTTCGAAATGGAGGTTCGCCCAATCCCATCCCTTTGAAACCCATCGGGGGACAACGGATTGCCAGACATGATCATGATATCCCATACCGCCTACTTGATATTGTTTTCCGTCCCATGATACATTGCCTGTGACCTTACAGCGTGGGACATAGTAATCCCCTCCTGTCACGAGGCTTGCAAGCGGCAGATTTGCACTTCTGCCTTCGACCCATACTGGGAGGAAATCTGCGGTAAACTCAAGGTCTGCGACAAAATCTTTTTCATCGTTGACTGCGTGGACTTGCCAGGAGGGATAAGATCCTTTTGCCCAGCTGTTTTCAAATGTCACATCCACACCAGGACCCGTTGCCTGAAGCGTTCCCCTTCGTTTATTGAATGTACTCAAAGGATAGCTCATCCCGGAATCATCAAAGAGGAGAATGAAGAGATTATCTGGTCGTAAGAAGCGAACGTCACCAAGTTTCATTTGGTTGAAACTCACAATCATCGAGTATCCTTGGAGATCGCTATTTGGGTCATTAAAAAAGACGTTGAAATACCACCATTCACGCCGGCTGCCTTTGTGAATTCCTTCATCAGAAAGTTCAAGGATATGTCTGCCTGAGTCAATAACCCGGTTTGTCCCTGGTGGTGTTGGTTCGTTTTCCTCCCCGGAGATCGGTGAATCTATGGTTACGGGTGGTATCTGCATGTCAGGTTTCTTTGTATTCATGTTTTGGTAGAGGACATATCCGATAGATGAGATAAGGAGGAGGGAACACATCCCGAGAGCTAGTGTTTTCTTACGGGATGATTTTCGTTTTGTTTTTGTTTGTGGCAAGCCAGTGACATGTTCGTATTGTCTGTAGCGTTTCCAGTAATAACTCCGTCCAAAGAAACGCCAGGTCAAGGCTGCACCAATCAGAAGGAGAGGGATGCAGACCCAGAGAGGCACATACGTCATGAGATTGTTGATGTCTCTAACCGCGTCAAGATGCGTGTTCATAGAGTCAGTCGTCGTGTTATAAGTCAGTTCAGCAGCCTCTCCGATCGGGTCGTTTATTTTCAGATAATTCGCAATAATACGAGAATGCATCGCGGAAGGATAATACAGGCTGAGAAACTCTGAGAGATGCGCGGAGAGAACCAGATGCCTGTAGACATGGACAACGTATCCGCTTGCTGGGTTGACCGTAAGCTGCAGGGTCTCATCGCAGAAATAGGTTTGTCCATGCCAGGTGATTTGTGTGTTGTAGAGGTCAGATCGCCATACGGAGACTTCGACGCCGTCGATGAATCCATTTTTAATGCGTTGCATATCACGGACCAGAACAATGGTTTCTTTGCCGTTTGGTTCTCCATTGGATTCAACCCATCCTACTTTTAAGGTGTTGATGTTCCGGTCAATGGCTGGGATGCCCATGCGACCTGCGTTGACGTTCATATAGGAGAGGTTCGTGGTATGGGAGTTGACCCAATACCATTCACTGACTTTCTGTGTATTGTTTATCACACTGAGGACTTCACCGGAATTATCATAGATAGCGTCATGGATCAAGGCTTGATTTGTCTCTTTTTGGAACTCTGAGACATGGATGACTTCTGTGGCGAGAAAGTCTTTTTCTATGGGGGAACGTTCCGGGAGGAGCCACCGTATGATAAATGGGATGCGTCGTTGGTCTTTCCCCTGGATGAACAGACCGTTTCGCTCCCAGTAATGAACCGTTCCTGTGTCCTGCCAGCTGTAGTTCTCAGGCAGCTTGGTCTCCTGGATGACTTCTTGGGGGATGAGATACAGATAGGCAACCCCGCCAAGAATCAATAAAAAGACACCAATGGTGAGCCCGACGTCCTCGTAGCGTTTGAACTTTATGAAAAGGATCGCTATCACACTGGGGATCAGCAAGGAGAATCCAATGATAAGTAGTATCGTATTCCACGGTAGGGTATCCCAGGGTGACATCATATTTGTATCTTCGTATCTTTATATTCCTGCGATTATTAAAACCTTATTGTACACATCTTACCTTAATATTCAGTGGTTCTAATCACAGTAAGAAATACAGACAGGGGTGATTTCTTGGGCCTTGCGGCTTTTTTATGTATTAAAATACTTATAGCCGAAATAATATGTAGTCTCAGAGGATACTCTGATGCCAGAAGACCCAATCCCCGAAGAAATACGAAAAGAATATGAAAAAACAATGCAACGAGCGATTACTAAAAAAATCGGGACTATGACCATCATTGTTATGGAGGATACCTACGATAAAGCACTCACTGCGTTTAATCTCGGGGTCGCTGGCATAGAAATGGGGATGAATGTTTCCTTGTTTTTCACATCACGAGGTATTAATATCCTAAAAAAATCATATAAACCACGACGTGCTCATTGGGGAGAAGCACCTATCGCCTGGAAAGAGACCTCCATCAAACATAAAGGCGGCATCGTCCTTGCTGAACTGATGTACCAAGCACGGGACATGGGCGTTCATTTTTACGGCTGTTACACCTCGATGCTCTCCATGGGGATAAAAGAATCGATGCTGCTGGACAACATTAAAGTCATACGCATGGCTGAGTTCTTAGGTTTAGCGTTAGAATCCGAGATACATCTTGTCATCAGCTGAGGGATAAAACATGGATCTAGAGGAGATATTAAAGGAACGAGCATCGATCTTTGATAGGGCATTAACCGGTAATCTGAAGCCAAGGGAGCCTGAGATCTTCTATGATGCGTTACGCTGGATCCCCTTATCTGGTGGGAAGCGACTTCGTCCGATTCTAGCCATGCTTGCCTGCGAAGCAGTCGGAGGCGTCCCTGAGACGACTATCCCGTTTGGGATCGCGTTAGAATACATGCATAACTCCACCCTTGTCCATGATGACATCATCGATAAGGATAAATGGCGCAGAGGTCTGCTGACCACCCATGAAAAATTCGGTATCCCCTTTGCGATTCTAGCAGGTGATGCATTAATTGGTGAGACCTACCGAATGCTTTCCTACATGGCGCCTCCTGAGCTGAATTCAGTGACCTATAAAGAGATCATCCGATCAATCGCAGATGCAGCAAAGGACTTCTATGAAGGGGAAGCCTTAGATATCGAATTTGCTGTCCGGCTTGATGTGACCATCCCTCAGTATATGAGGATGATTGAGAAAAAAACCGGTCAGTTGTATTACCTGGCTGGGAAGGGTGGCGCGTTGATAGGGAAAGGGAGCAATAAACAGGTGGAGAATCTGGCTCTGTACGGGACCCTTTTCGGCCTTATGTTTCAAATCAAGGATGACTTACTCAATATCTTGACAGAGCAAAGCGTCCTTGGGAAACAAATGATCGGCAGTGACATCCTCAACGGAAAACGCACCCTGATGTTTGTGCATGCGTTAATAGAACTAAATGAAAAAGACAAGAAAAAGATGATGAAGACCGTGGGAAACGAAAACGCAGACCAACAGGATGTACTGGAGGTCATCGATCTGTTTAGGACCTACGGGTCGATCGATTATGCGCAAAAAAAGTTAGAGGAATTCAGAGACACATCGAAACGATGTCTGGACATCGTTGATTCCTCGGAGAGCAAAGAACTCCTGGTCGCATTGGCTGAGTATAGTGTAACACGATTGTACTGAAGACTTTTTTTTTAGATGAAAAACGCCCATGCAATGATGCAAAAAGCGATGAGCAAAAAAACAAGGGCAAGAGTGTAAGGATTAAACAACGTTCTTCTCCAATTCATAGACATTGATTTCCTTAACATCATATAAACATTTTGATTCGGGTAGTATCACCATATCTCCGAAAGCTCATCACCAGCAGAGAAATCTTTTTTTTTCCTCTCTTTTCTTCGTCAGATTGTCATTTTGAAATTTTTACACAGTATATTTATTAATTGTTTATAGAGAAGATACAGATAGCGATACAAATAATGTGAGAAACGAGAGACGGTATGTCAAAATATTGTCAACGTTGTAGATTTGAAAATCCTGATGATACTTTTTGGTGTCAAAACTGTAATACAAAAATAATAAACAATGTTGTTCAGAATACACAGCATCCTATACCTTCTTATCTGGAACAAGGAAATAAGGGACCGAGGACTTCTACCGAGCAGCATCAACCCAAAAAATTTTTGAAAATATCCCTGGTCAGTTGTATGGTTGTGCTCCCCTGTGTTCTTGGATTTATTCTTTTCAATGGTTGTAATTTTACTTTAGGGGGTCATGACGAGTTTCTTGGGATAAATTGTCAAATAAATCAGGATTTCTGGTTTGAGGGAAATTATTTAAATACCAGTGAAGGATGGTCATTTACATTAAGGAAAGTGAAAGAATATACACTTGAAGGTAGAATTTTAGGGTTGAAAACATATGGAAAAAACGACATCCCGTACGACCCATGCAATATCTTCTCACCAATCGATCTTGTCATAGGGATTGATACTGTGCAAACCAATCCTGACAAATATGATTATTCTATTTCATCATTTGATCATCGTAAAGTCAGCTGGTATCTATACAATGATGATAGTAGTGACTATTATTATTTCAAGTCACATACGGGAAATAATCATATTATCCCTCATTCAAAAGAAGTCCTTGATGCATTGAAAAATATTAGTACTAATGATATAGTCGTTCTTAAGGGCAGCTTGATTGACTTATACGGCATAAACGGTAATCGATATTGGGAATGGACAACGGATACCATGATTGGCAATTATGATTGTGAAATAATTTTAGTCGATGAAATCGAGGTTTTAAAAAGTAATTAACACTTTTGGTGTCTAGAACTAGCATTTTTTTATAGAGCTGCTGAGGAGATACAGAACGTAGGTTGAATTCTGTAATGCGGATAAAAGTTAAAAACTCGTTAAAAAACTGAAACCAGAATTCTTTATGTACTCGTATCAGTCAATCAAAGACACGGTTTTAAAACTCAATGGTTTTTATATGGGGATGATTCACGACCTTGATGGAAAGGTCTATGGGGTTCAAAACCCTTTTTTTTAGAGGAGGAGAAACACTCGTATGATGAGTCACCGAAGTTTTTAACCCCATTCATTTTCAAAAGCAGTATAGTCGATTCTATCCCAGTCATTCAGATCAGGGGTCCTTCGTGAACCATCAGAATAATCAACAATCAGGTACGTCCATCCATAATTCATGCAACTTCGATATGAGTGAACCCACCACCATCCAAGCTGCCAGGGATACGCACAAAATCGATTATGTCCTGGTATTCGCCAGAAACCGAGTGTATGTCCTAATTCATGGATGTAGCAGCTCGCATACATGATATCTCTATCCAGTATTGGATTGCTTGTTTTTGATTCAAGCTTCGCACTTGATATCTGAAACGCGTTTGGCTGGAACGTATACCCGGCGATATTCGCATTATACACAACTAAACCATAATGAAAAACACCTCGTCGCCAGTTATTCGCATCTCCATGCAAGAAATAATTCTGATAGATACCTTCCAGATCTTGACGGTCTACGTCAGCACTAAAAGGCAAGATGTCACTTCCACCCATCGTCCCTGCATCGATATGGAAGATAATGTTTTGTTTATTGAAAGCAGTTTGAGCTAGTTCTAGGGAGTTTCCTGGGAAATAGGTTTTTTCACCATTCGGGCCGTCTCCCATGATGTCCATTTCAACAAAAATATCCTTTCTAAATGGATCAGAATACCATTGTACGGTAAGGAATTCTTCGATATTATTGATACTATCATTGTCCGGGTCAATGTTTTCAAAATCATTCCACGTCAGAGGCTGATAGCCCCATCTGTATTCCCAGTAGGTTGGGATACTGTCGTTATCAGGATCAAGAATGGAATCATCGACTGCTGGATCGGTTCCGAGTGTATTGACCTCAATCCAATACGGGATATGATCGCCATCATAATCGTTTTGCGTGATATCAAACCAGAGTTCGCAGTCGCGGTCATTCTCATAGATGGTCCCATCATCACACCCACACAATCTCCCATATCCACTCACATCACCACTCGAATCATCACCAGTCCAATGACCTGTTTTTATGCTGTAGAGAAGAGTAACGTCGTAGCTGGCCAGATTACCACCAAGATCATAGGGAACATCTTCTGTTTCACCACTCCAAAGCTGGATGGTAATCGTAACAAATTCCTCCTCATCGGGGACATTCAGGGTCGCATTCCATTGAGGATCCGGAATATATTTCGTATTATTCCATACAGGACTTGTGAATTCAACCTCGTTGGTGAAGACTTTCACATAGAAATTTGGGGTGATATTTGCCTGATTTTTAGGAAAAACTTGTAGTTCATCTATCGCTAAAAAACGAATTGTTTTCATATCTACCGTGACTGAAACATCCACTAAAGGATCAAAATCTGTAAGGGTACCAGCAGGAAAGCGAGAGGAAGCGACAAACGTATTTGCTGACAGTACCAGCATTCCAATGATTGAAATAACATAGAGTTTCTTCATAATTATCCCTTATCT